>NZ_JBFUMD010000249.1:0-5635 GCF_054049555.1 Nocardioides sp. P5_C9_2 | reverse complement strand
GGACTCGATGATCCGCACCACAGGGGTGGTCGCCACGACCGCCATCGCCCTGCTCGTGCCTGTCGGCAGCGCCAGCGCGGCGCTGCCCGGCGTCGCCGAGCGCGGCACGTCCATCGCCGGCACGTGGAAGGGCGGGGTGTACGGCGACAACGGCGCCGCCGCCGGCTACACCGCGAAGGTGACGTTGAAGAAGAACGACCGCGGCCGCTGGGTGGGCCGGGTGACCTACCCGGGCACCTGCTCGGGACGCTGGAGCTTCAGGGCCCGGTCCGGGGGCTCGTACCGGTTCCGCGAGCGGATCACCCGGGATCCTGCGGGCGGCGAGACCTGCGTCTCGCCGGTCAACGCCAAGGCCCGCCGCGAAGGGGCCAGGCTGCGCGTCACGTGGACGGAGCCGCGCAGCGGCGACAGCGCCTCCATGCTCGCCAAGCGAGTCTGAGGCAGGGGGGCCGCCCTCGCTCAGGCCGGGAGCATCTCCGGGTCGAGGGCGGCCGCCGTCAGCACGCCCGAGAGGCGTGCTTCGAGCTGGTCGTTCTCGGCCTGCAGCCGGAGGACCAGGGTCTCCAGCTCGGCGACGCGTGCACGGAGCCGACGGTTGTCGGTCGCGAGGCGGGCGGACGTGCGGGGGTCGCCGGCCAGGTGGCCGATCAACGCCTTGGCCATGGATCAGCCCTTTCGGTGGGGATGCCCGGAACCGGGCCATCTACAAGAGTCCCACCGCGGTGGCGGGCGGTCAACGGGCACCGGCGCGGCGCGTCGCCCGACCCGCGGGGCGGCGCGGGGGGCGTTGGCACTGCGGACAGAAGTACGACGACCGGTTCATGAACGCGACCCGTCGGATCGGGGTGCCGCAGCGCTCGCACGGCTCCCCCTCGCGCCCGTAGGCGTGCAGTGACCGGTCGAAGTAGCCGGACTCTCCGTTGACGTTGACGTAGAGCGCGTCGAAGGACGTGCCGCCCTGGGCCAGCGCGTCGGTCATCACCTCGCGGGCRTGCCCGACGAGCTCGCGCACCTGGGCCGCCGTGAGGCGCTCCCCGGGACGCTCGCCGTGGATGCGGGCACGCCACAGCGCCTCGTCGGCGTAGATGTTGCCCACCCCCGAGACGAGCGACTGGTCGAGGAGCTGGCGCTTGATGGCGCTCGGGCGGCGACGCACGCGGCGTACGAAGTCGGCCTCGTCGAACTCGGGGTCGAGCGGGTCGCGGCCGATGTGCGCGATCTCGGTCGGTAGCTCGGCCCCGCCGTCGGAGACCAGCAGGCCGCCGAACATCCGCTGGTCCACGAAGCGCATCTCGAGCGCACCGTCGTCGGTGGCGAGCACGAACCGCACCCTCAGGTGCCGCTCGTCGGGGGCGCCGGGGTGGTGGAGCAGCATCTGACCACTCATGCCGAGGTGTCCGAGCAGTGCGTCACCGCGCCCGGCGTCGTCGTCGCCGTCACCCTCGGCGTCGAGGGCGAGCCAGAAGTACTTTCCGCGGCGACGGACGGCCCCGATCCGGCGGTCCACCAGGGCTGCGACGAACCCGTCGCTCCCCCGCGGATCGCGGCGCAGCGGGCGCGGGTGCAGGACCTCGACGCCGACGATGCGGGCGCCRGCGACGTGACGCTGGAGGCCGGCGCGGACGACCTCGACCTCGGGCAGCTCAGGCACGGGCCGACGTCAGGACTGCAGGACGAGCTCGGGGTGGGCGTCGGTCAGCTCGCCGTACGCCGTCTTCGCGGCACCCTGCTCGGCTTCCTTCTTGGAGCGGCCGGTGCCGCGCCCGTAGAGCTCCTCGCCGACCCGGACCCGGGCGACGAAGGTCTTCATGTGGTCGGGGCCGTCGTCCTCGATGACGTACTCCGGCACGCCCAGGCCGAGGGTGGCCGACAGCTCCTGGAGGGAGGTCTTCCAGTCGAGACCGGCGCCCATGGACGCGGCCTCCACCATGAGCGGGTCGAACAGGCGGTGCACCACGTCGGCCGAGGCCTCGATGCCGCCGGAGAGGTGGATCGCGCCGATGACCGCCTCGACGGTGTCGGACAGGATCGAGGCCTTGTCGCGACCGCCGGTGGTCTCCTCACCGCGGCCCAGCTTGATGTGCCGGCCGAGGTCGAGGTCACGAGCCACTCCGGCGAGGGCGCGCGCATTGACGACGGCGGCCCGCAGCTTGGCCAGCCGTCCCTCGGAGAGGTCCGGATGGGTGGTGTATAGCGTCTCGGTCACGACGACCCCCAGCACCGAGTCGCCCAGGAACTCCRGGCGCTCGTTGGTGGGGATGCCGCCGTTCTCGTACGCGTAGGACCGGTGCGTCAGGGCGCGGTCGAGCAGCCCGGGATCCAGGATCGGATCTCCGAGCGCTCGGCGCAGGTCCTCGGTGGTCAGCGAACCGTCAGCTCTGGTGAGAGCTGGACTCAGAGGACCTGGCGACGGTCGGCGCGAGCGCCGTACTGGCCACACGTGCCGCACGCGCGGTGCGGGAGGTGCTTGGCAGCACAGGCGGGGTTGGCGCAGGTCACCAGGGTGGGGGCCACGGCCTTCCACTGCGACCGGCGGTGACGCGTGTTGCTTCGCGACATCTTCCGCTTCGGGACAGCCACTGTTATCTCCTGTTGCATAGGCCGGACCTGGGTCCGGTTGGTCAGTCTGTGGTGGTGCTCTGGTCCTGCGTCAGGGCGGTGAGCCCGGCCCAGCGAGGGTCGATCGGTTCCTCGTGCGAGTGGTCGGGGTCCTCGGCCAGTCGTGCGCCACACTCGGCGCACRGTCCGGGACAGTCGTCCTCGCACAACGGGGTGAACGGTAGTGCGAGCACCACCGCGTCCCGCAGCAGGGGTTCGAGGTCGACCAGGTCGTCCTCGAGCCGGCTGGTCTCGTCGTCGAGGTCGTGGTCGTCGTGCGCCACGGCCTTGTCGTGCTGGTCGGCGTACACGAACAGCTCCTGCAGCGTCACGTCGACCTCGTCGTCGATCCGCTCCAGGCACCGCGCGCACTCACCCTCGAGCACGGCTGTTGCCGTGCCCGAGACCAGCACTCCCTCCATGACCGCCTCGAGGCGCAGGTCCAGCTGGACCGGCGACCCCTCGGGGACACCGAGGACTTCGATACCGAGCTCTGCCGGTGCCGGCACCGTGATGACCACGACCCGCTGGGACCCCGGGCGGCGGCCGAGCTCGCGTGTATCGAGCACGAGCGGCGCTCTCGGGTCCAGGCTGGTCATGAAGTCACTTCCGGTGTCCGGACACAAAACAGAACCTCGGAATCGTAGCCGCCGCGTGTCGGGTGGGGCAAAACGACCGGTCCGCCGAGGTCGGTCAGCCCTGCTGCCGCTCGGCCAGTCTGGCGGTCAGGCGCTCCAGCACGAAGCCGGGGACCAGGCCGGACACGTCGCCGCCGAACGTCGCGACCTCCTTGACCAGTGAGGATGCGAGGAACGACCACTCCGGGCTGGTGGGGACGAAGACCGTCTCGATGGGCGCCAGGGAGGAGTTCATCTGGGCCATCTGGAGTTCGTAGTCGAAGTCGCTCACCGCCCGCAGTCCCTTCACGATCGCGTGCACGTCGTGGGCGAGGCAGAAGTCGGTGAGCAGGCCGGTGAAGGAGTCGACCCGGACGTTGTCCCAGCCGGCGCAGGCCTCGGTGAGCATGTCGATGCGCTCGTCGGCCGAGAAGAGGCGGGTCTTGGAGGCGTTGACCCCCACTGCGACGACCACCTCGTCGAAGAGGCCGGCGGCGCGCTCGACGATGTCGAGGTGGCCGTTGGTCACGGGGTCGAAGGACCCGGGACACACAGCACGGTGCAGGGGCACGGCTGCTCCTTCGATGCTAGTCCGGCGATGCTAGTCCGGTAGGGGGTCGCGCAAGGCGCGGTGACCGTACCAAAGCATGGTCTCGCCGTACCGCTTCGACCGCTCCCCGACCAGCCCGTCGGGCCAGGCGAGCGCGGGACCGCGCGAGGCGCGCTCCACGACCACGAGCGCGCCCGGCACCAGCCAGTGGCCCTCGACGAGCGCGGTCAGGACCGCGACCACCTCGTCGTCGTGCAGCGGGTAGGGCGGGTCCATGAAGGCCACGTCGTACGGCGCCGACGGCGGCTTGCGGAGCACGGAGGCGACCGTCTGGCTCAGGACGTCGGCGCGGGCGAAGCCGAGGGTCGTGGCGTTGCGGGCGATGAGCGAGGCCGTACGCCGGTCCTGCTCGACCAGCGTGACCACCCCGGCGCCGCGCGACCAGGCCTCCAGCCCGACGGCACCGGAGCCGGCGTAGAGGTCGAGGAAGCGCAGCCCGTCGAGGGACCCGCACCACGCCTCGACGGCCGAGAAGAGCGCCTCGCGCACCCGGTCGCTGGTCGGGCGCGTCTGCGAGCCCCGTGGTGTTGTCAGCCGGCGTCCCCCGGCACTGCCCCCGATGATCCGCGTCACGACTTCTCCAGGAACCCTGACGCGCTGGAGCGCTCGACGGCCTGCACGGCGGCGGCGAGGTCGGGGGTCGCGGCGAGGTCGGGGTCGGCGGCCAGCAGGGACTCGGCCGCGTCCCGGGCCCGGTCGATGGTGGCGGCGTCGCGCAGCACGCGCAGGCTGACGAGGCTGGAGCGGAAGCCGGACTGGTTGGCGCCCAGCACGTCGCCCTCGCGGCGCTGCTCGAGGTCGATGCGGCTGAGCTCGAAGCCGTCCGTGGTCGACGCCACCGCGTCGAGGCGCTCGCGGGCCGGCGAGCCCGCCTCGGCACCCGAGACCAGCAGGCACAGGCCGGGCAGTCCCCCACGACCGACGCGTCCGCGCAGCTGGTGGAGCTGGGAGACGCCGAACCGGTCGGCGTCGAGGAGCACCATCGTGGTGGCGTTGTGCACGTCCACGCCCACCTCGATGACGGTGGTGGAGATGAGCACGTCGATGTCCCCGGCTGCGAAGGCCCGCATCGTGCGGTCCTTCTCGTCGGCCGGCAACCGCCCGTGGAGCACGGCGACCCGGAGGCCCGCCAGCGGTCCCGTGGTGAGGTCGGCGTGCACGTCCTCGACCGCGGCCAGCGCGCGTCGCGTCGTGACGACCTCGCCGTCCTCGTCGACGTCGAGCTGGTCGCGCTCCGCCGACATCTGGCCCTCCTCAGCCGTGTCGCCGCTGATGCGGGGGCACACGACGTACGCCTGGTGACCGGCGTCGACCTCCTCGCGGACCCGCTGCCAGACCCGCGAGATCCAGGTCGGCTGCTCCGCCAGGGGCACGACGTTGGTCTGGATGGGCGCCCGGCCGGCGGGCAGCTCGGAGAGCACCGAGGTCTCGAGGTCCCCGAAGACGGTCATCGCGACGGTGCGCGGGATGGGCGTCGCCGTCATCACCAGCACGTGGGGCGGGGTGCCGGCCTTGTCGGTGAGGGCGGCGCGCTGCTCCACCCCGAACCGGTGCTGCTCGTCGACCACGACGAGCCCCAGGTCGGCGAGCTCCACGGACTGCTCGAGCAAGGCGTGGGTGCCGATCACGATCCCTGCCTCCCCCGACGCCATCTGCTGCAGTGCTCCGTCCCGGGCAGTCTTACCCATCGAGCCGGTGAGCAACACCACCGAAGTGGCGTACGCCGCGCCGCCGAGCATGCCGCCCTGCGCGAGGTCGCCCAGCATGGCGCTGATGGAGCGGTGGTGCTGCTGGGCGAGCACCTCGGTGG
>NZ_JBFUMD010000248.1:0-5645 GCF_054049555.1 Nocardioides sp. P5_C9_2 | reverse complement strand
GTACGGGTGACGTCGAAGCGGGTCAGGTTGCCGCAGCCTCCGCAGCGCCAGCGGTGCGTAGCGTCGGGGATCTGTGCGGGCACGGTGCCTCCAGGAGTCGGGTCGGTCGACGGACGTCCGGAGCAGCCTAGTGACCGACGCGCGGGGCCCGGCCTCCCGTCCGTTGTCGGTGCTGCGATCTAGCGTCCCCACCATGAGCAGTGCCGCCACGACCGCCTCCCGATGGGAGGCTCAACGCAGCTTCGACGAGCTCGGCCGGCCGCTGCGAGACGTCACGTTCTGCGTCGTGGACCTCGAGACCACGGGCGGGTCCGCCGCGGGCGGGTCGATGATCACCGAGATCGGCGCGGTCAAGGTGCGGGCGGGCGAGATCCTGGGCGAGTTCCAGACGCTGGTGAACCCGCGCGCCGAGATCCCGCCGTTCATCGCGGTGCTCACCGGCATCACCAACTCGATGGTGAGCGACGCCCCGTCGATCGAGTCGGCGCTGCCTGCCTTCCTGGAATTCGCCGCTGGCTGTGTGCTGGTAGCGCACAACGCACCGTTCGACGTCGGCTTCCTCAAGCACTTCGCCGCCGCGCAGGGGCACCCCTGGCCGCGGTTCGAGGTGCTCGACACGGCCAAGCTCGCGCGCCGGGTGGTCACCCGCGACGACGCGCCCAACTGCAAGCTCAGCTCGCTGGCCCAGCTCTTCAACGCCACGACGACTCCCAACCACCGCGCCCTGTCGGACGCACGCGCCACCGTCGACGTGCTGCACGGGCTGATGGAACGGCTCGGTGGCCAGGGCGTGCACACGCTCGAGGAGCTCGCGACCTTCTCGTCCCGCGTGTCCCAGGCGCAGCGGCGCAAGCGTCATCTCGCCGAGGGTCTCCCCCACTTGCCCGGCGTCTACCTCTTCCGCGACGACAGCAAGCGGGTGCTCTACGTGGGCACGTCCAAGGACCTGCGCAGTCGGGTCCGCTCCTACTTCACCGCATCCGAGACACGTACCCGGATGGGCGAGATGGTCGGGCTGGCCGAGTCGGTCACCGGCATCCCGTGCGCCACCCCGCTCGAGGCCGAGGTACGCGAGCTGCGTCTCATCGCCGAGCACAAGCCCAAGTACAACCGTCGCTCCCGGTTCCCGGAGAAGGTCCACTTCGTCAAGCTCACCCGCGAGGCCTGGCCACGGCTGTCGCTGGTGCGGCGGGTGCTCGACGACGACGCGGACTACCTCGGCCCCTTCTCGTCGAAGAAGACCGCGGAGAAGTGCCTGGCCGCCCTCCACGAGACCTTCCCGGTCCGCCAGTGCTCCGACAAGCTCGCCCGGGAGCCGTCCCGGTCCGCGTGCGTGCTGGCCGAGATGGGCCGGTGCCTGTCGCCCTGCGACGGCAGCGTCGATGCAGCGACGTACGCCGCCGTGGTCCGGCAGCTGCGCGACACCCTGCTCCACCGTCCCGACGAAGTGGTCGAGGCGATCAACCGACGGATGACGTCGTTGGCCGATCTCGAGCGCTTCGAGGAGGCCGGCGTACACCGGGACCGGCTGGCCACCTTCGTGCGCGCAGCTGCGCGCACCCAGCGCCTGTCGGCCCTGACCCGTTGCCCCGAGGTGGTCGCCGCCCGACGCGAGGACGACGGACGTTGGAGCGTCCACGTCGTCCGGCACGGGCGGCTGGCAGCCGCCGGGGTGATTCCACCCGGAGCCGATGCCCACCAGTACGTCCACGAGCTGCGTGCCAGCGCCGAGACCGTGCGCACCGCGCCGGGACCGGTCCCGGCTGCGACCGCCGAGGAGTCCGAGAAGGTCCTGCGCTGGCTGGAATCCCCCGGGATCCGGCTGGTCGACGTTGACGGTGAGTGGGTTTGCCCGGTGGCCGGCGCGAGTCGACACCTGCCGCTCTACGACGCGGTTAACCAGTCGCGGCTCTCACTGGTGCCGTTCGACGAACAGCGACTGCCTGCCACCGTCCACCGGCCGGCGCGCTGACGACTCAGTCCAGGCCGAGGGAGAACGCCGACTCGAGGTCGACCTGGGAGAAGGTCTGGAACGCGATGTGCGTCTCGGTGCCCGTGACGCCGTCCACCTTGTTGAGGGATCCGGCCACCACGGAAGCCACGTCCTCGTGGGCGCGCACCCGCACGAGGGCGATCAGGTCGATCTGACCGGTGACCGAGTAGACCTCGCTGACCCCCTCGAGTGCGGCGATCGCCTCGCCGACCTCTGGGATACGTGCGACGTCGGCCTTCACGAAGACGATGGCGGTGATCATGTGCTCACCGTAGCGCCGGCATCGCCTCCGTGGCGCGATGACCGATCGGGCGAACTCCCTAGTCAATTGGGACTAGGCGGTGGTCGTTTACCCGCGGCGCCCGAAGGCCAGACCTAGCGTAATCCGGTCTGGCTCACGTACGAGGGGATTCCGGGATGTCACGCACACTGTTCGGGTTGTTCGCACGCGCGGTTGCCGTGGCTGGATTGTGCTTTGGGATCGTACTCATCCCAGCCACGATGGCCCTGGCGGCGCCCCAGGCTCCGACCGCGCTCTCGGCGGCAGGCACTCCGATCCCCACACTGTCGTGGGCCTCTCAGCCGGGTGCCACGAAGTACCGGGTCCAGGGCTCGGAAAACTCTTCCTTCTCTACGCTCGTCTTCAACCAAGAGACCACTGCGACCTCCTACACGCCCACACGGATTCTCAGGACTGGCACCCTCTACTGGCAGGTGCAGGCAACAGACAGCACCGGGACCAGCGGCTGGAGCGCGGCGTCCGTGGTCATCGGCGACCTCAGCAAGCCGGTCAACGTCCAGATCTCGGCGGGACAGCAGGTATTGCCACCCATCGCTCCGCCGGTCATTTCATGGCAGGGCGTTCCTGGCGCCACCTCCTACGACGTCGAGATGGACGCCGAGGGCGATGGCGTGGGCGGACTCGTCAAGGAGGTCAAGACGACAACGTATGTGTGGCCGGACCCCCAGGGCGTGGGCGAGAAGCAGGGCACCGAAGACTTCTTCGTGCGCGTGCGCGCTCGGTTCGACAACAACCTGCAGAGCGACTGGACTGACTACACCCCCTACGACGTTGGCCAGCTCGCGCCCGTCACCTCCTCGAGCTGCGCAGCCAAGCTGGTGTGCGCGCCCGATCCGAGCACCGGCATTAGGCCACGCATCGAGATCCAGGACGTCGTCTTCGACTGGGATCCGGTCAAGGGTGCCAAGGAATACGAGATCTGGGTCGCGCTCGACCCCGACTTCAACACGCAGATCGAGAAGCGCAGGGTCTTCTCGACGCGCTATTCCCCCACAACGACGTACGACAACAACACCTACTACTGGAAGGTCCGGACCTACAACGCGGCCGGAGAACCCACTCCTTGGCCGGCCTCCCCAAGCGTGTTCGACCGACGCTGGCCGTTCAAGCCCTCGCTGGTCTATCCCCCCGTCAGCTCGACGTCGCCTGTCGGGGACGACGTCTACTTCGAGTGGACCCCGGTACGTCACGCGACGCGGTACGAGCTGGTGGTGAGCGCGGACGAGTACTTCACGGAGGACGACCCGACCACCGAGAAGTGCTACACGAAGTCCACCACGTACACCCCCGGCTTCGACAACGACCGGTGTTCGCCCCCGCAGGGCGGGACTTTCTACTGGAAGGTGCGCGCGCTCGACGGCCCACGGTCCCCGCAAGTCAACGGCGTCTACTCCGACACGGGACAATTCGTCTACGACAGCGGTCGCATTCAGCCGATCTCCCCGGCCGACGGCAGCACCGTGGCGGTGCCGACTTTCCGCTGGCAACCGAGCACCGACGCCAACGCCTATCGCATCACTCTGACCAGCTCGAACGGGAGCGTGACCGCCACCACGTCTGCGCTGTCTTGGACGCCCACTGACGCGCTACCGACGGACAACGACACCGTCGACCCGGCCCGCAACCCTGACAAGTTCACTTGGCAGATCACGGCGATCGACGGCGACGGCCGCCTTTCGCCCACCTACTCCGGCGGCACCGTCTCGGTGCTTGAAGCCCCTATCGCCGCTGGCACATCCCCCCTGACCCCTCTGCCACTCGCCGCCGGACAGATCACGTCCAGGTTCCCTGCGCTTGCCTGGCAGCCCCGCGCGTCCACCGTCGACACTCCGGTCTACTACAAGCTGAGAGTCTCGGAGACGCCGGGTTACACACTCTCCGAGTCGACGACGCCGATCTTGGCAAAGAAGCTCGCCTACCCGGCGGTGACCGACCTCTCCACCTACTTCCTTCGGCCAGGAACCCGGWCCTGGTGGGTCGAGGCGTTCGATGCCAAGACCAATGCCAGCCTGGGCACCGGACCGTCGTCGACCTTCACGATCGAGGCGCCCAGCCGTGCGGCCGGACATCAGGTGGCGCTCGACGGCCAGTCGATCGACCAGGGCCACACGTGTTCCAAGCGACTCGTCGTGGTCGGCGGAGTCACTGACGAGCAGACCGTCTGCTCCGGGATGTCAGCCACCCCTGTCCTCGACTGGGAGTCGACTCCCGGCGCGGGCGGTTACCAGATCTACGTCGCGGAGGACCCGGACTTCACCAACTGGGTCTACAACGGGATCCAGACCGTCGCATCCCGGTGGACTCCCTCGGACATCCACGCGCCCAGCGCCCTGCCCGACAACGAATCGGGCCCCGCCTACTACTGGTACATCCGACCCTGTACGCGGGTGATGCCTACCGTGAACTGCGGTCCAGACCCTTCCGGCCAGGTCGATTCGGGGGCCAGCGCATTCCGCAAGGTCTCTCCCCGGATCCAGCTCGAGTCGCCGGTCCCCGATGCGACCCTCGGCAACCAGCTGACCTTCCGGTGGACCGACTACCATCTCACCAACCAGGCCACCACGCCCGTCTACGGCGGATCGATCGCGCCGTACCAGACTGCCTACCGCTACCGCCTCCAGGTGGCGCAGTCCGCGACCATCACCGACAACAACACCATCGACGACGTAACGGTCGACCAGACCACCTACACCGCCTTCACCCAGACCTACTCCGAGGGCGACCTCTGGTGGCGCGTGCAGGCGATCGACGGGGCCGGCAACCGGCTTGCCTGGTCGGAGACCCGCAAGGTGCTCAAGGCCACGTCCGCGACCAATCTCGATCCGAACACCTACGCGGTCCCCGAGCGGGCCCAGGTGGACCCGCTGGCTCGCCCGGCCTTCAACAGCCGCGAGGCGGCCGGGAGCACGCTGTTCACGTGGAGCGCTGAGGACTTCGACGCTACGTGGGAGCTCGAGGTCTACAAGAACGACGACTCCGTGCCTTCGTCAGGGAATCAAGTGTTCCGCACGGTCACCAAGCAGGCGGCCTTCGTGCCGGCGACGCCGCTCCCGCCGTCGTCGGAGCCCTACCGCTGGCGGGTGCGGCGCACGGATGTCGGTGGCAAGGTCGGCCGCTGGTCCGACCTGGGGCGCTTCTGGGTGGATCCGCTGCCCGTCGCCCTGATCAGCCCCACCGACCAGTCAGGCGTCGCTCCCACCTCGGCCTGCTTCACCTGGACGCCGTACTCGGTAGGCGGCACACAGGCCACAAAGTTCTCAATCGATGTGGAACCGGTGACCTCGGGAGCGTCGAACCACACGGCGGTCATCACCTCGGCGACGGCATGGTGCTCGCCGACCAACCTGGCCA
>NZ_JBFUMD010000247.1:0-5654 GCF_054049555.1 Nocardioides sp. P5_C9_2 | reverse complement strand
ACAGGAGATTCCATGGCTGAGACCGACGAGACCCCGATCGAGACCACAGAGGTCTCGCGACCGACCAGCACGGTGGACTTGGACAAGTTGTCCCTCGTCCAGTGCCTGCAGGACTTCGAGGTCGCCAACGCGCGGGTCATGGACCTGACAGCGCGGCTCACCGGCATCAACGGTCAGCTGGTCGCGCAGACCGCGGAGCTGGAGAAGCTGCGTCTGCGCAACAAGGTGCTGCGCCAGCAGAACCGGAGCCTCAAGCAGGAGATGAAGGACATCCTGGGGTCGCGTGCATTCCGGTCGGCGTCGGCTGCCTCCCGCGTGGCGCAGCGAGCCCGGAAGAGTCTTTCCCGGTGATGACGGAGGGCACGGCCAAACCGCGCGTGTTGTTCTGCGTGACGGTCTACAACGGTGAGCCGTTCGTGCCGCGCACGCTGGAGTCGGCCTTGCACATCGATACGACGCAGGCGGACATCGACGTGCTGGTGCTCGACGATGCCAGCCCCGCGCCCGGGTGGAGCGAGCGCCTGGCGGAGCTGTGCGCCCGGCTCGGGATCGGCTACTACTGCACCCCTCGCAACCTGGGGATCCCCCGCAACGTGTCCCTCGGCATGATCGCCGCCATCGACGGTGACTACGACTACGTCGTCATCAGCAACAGCGACGTGATCTACCCGCGCAACCTGATGAGCCAGATGTTGAGGGCAGTGAACCAGGAGGGCGTCGGCTCGGTCACGGCCTGGTCCAACAACGTGTCCCTCTACTCCCTCCCCAACGAGGATCCGGACCTCCACCTGTCGGACCAGGATCGCGTCGACTGGATCAGCGGTGCGCTGGCCGATCACTACGGCGACGCCGTGATGGACGTTCCGGCGGGGATCTCCTTCTCGATCATCATGCCGATCGAGGTCGTCAAGGACGTGGGTGTCATGGACCCCGTCTTCGGACGTGGATACTGCGAGGAGACCGACTGGTCGCTGCGCAGCCTTGCCGCGGGCTACCGGATCGGTCTGGCCCCTGGGACGTTCGTGTACCACCAGGGTCGTGGGTCCAACCTGGACGCCGGTCTTGTCTCCGACGACCACACCACCGTTCCCGAGAATGAAGCGGTCATCGATCTTCGATACCCCCTCTTCCGGACCCAGGTCGACGCGTTCTCCTCCAGCGGTGTCCTCACCAAGGCGCACCATGACGCGGCTGAGGCGATCATCCGCGCAACAGGGAGGGCGTTCGGATACACCGTTCAGATCGGCTGGTTGCCGCCCATCCCGGGTCGCACGGACMTCGTGCAGGTGCAGGTCGCTCCCGACGGGCGCCCCGAGGTGCGCATGCACACCCTGGGCTTCGAGGCAATGATCGAGCTCGACGGCGTGGATATTGCCTCCGAGCTGCGGCGCTACTTCGACCGGGATCCGGTCGAGGTCAATCTCACGGAGCGCGGAACAGCGGCGGCAGCCTTCGCGTCCGCGTTCGGGGTCAGCACGACCGAACGACTCGGCAACTACCCCGCGCGGGTCTGACCATGACCTCAACTCGAGCCGAAGAGGTGGCCGTATGAATCTGTTCGCACGTGGCAATCCTGACTCTCGGGCCGGACACACCCCAGCTTCTCGGGTACCCCCGAAGCCCTACAGCGGCGATCCCCTGGTGCGCCTCGAGACCGACGCCGGGCCGCTGTGGATCCCGGCCTCGGACGGAGTGATGCGTCCCTACATCCAGGAGCGCGGGACCTGGGAGGCCGATGAAGGTCGGTTGCTCCTCGAGTTCGTGCGTCCCGGCATCCGGTTCGCCGACATTGGTGCCAACGTCGGCTACTTCAGCCTGCTCATCGCCAAGCACGCCCGCAACGCCGTGATCCATGCCTTCGAGCCGCACCCCGTGACCAGTAGGGTGCTGGCCCTCAACGCGTGGAACAGCGGCGCCGACATCACCCCTCATGCTCTGGCGCTGTCCGCAGGTGAGCGAACCCTGACGCTCAGCACAGCGCCGACGAACCTCGGCGACACACGCACAGGTGTCTTGGACACGGCCGAAATGATTGCGCCCGCTGCCCCGCTGGACTCAGTGTTGCCGGACGCCGCCTTCGACCTGGTGAAGATCGACGTCCAGGGCTTCGAGCCTGACGTCCTCGCGGGGATGACCGGGGCGCTGGGCAGGAGTCCGGGCGTCGTCATCGTCAGCGAGTTCTGGCCGACGGCGTTGCGAGAGCGGGGACTCGACCCCATCGACGTGCTGGGCATCTTCAAGTCTATGGGCTTGACGATCAAGACGCAGGTGGCGGCCAACCTGACCGACCTGCCGCCCGCCGACATCGTGCGGACGTGCGACCAGGCCGGCACAAACGGCCAGGTCAACCTCGTGATGACCCACGCACGCGGCTAGGCGAGCATCTCGGCGACAGCAGGCTGAAGGTACGGCGCAAGCGTCTCGGCGAATGTAGCGCTGAGATGGTTGTAGTCGCAGAGCACGATGACGCCGCCGATCACGGCTGGACAGGATTCCTCGGTACACATGAGGGGATTCAGGTCGATCGACGAGATCTGAGGGTTGTCGGACGCGGCCGCCGCATCGAAGAGCAGATCCGGGTAGATCCATTCGTCCGGTGTCCCGGCGCAGGCCCCGAAGTCGTCTGGATTGGCGGCGATGCAGTCCGGCATCTCCTTCTCCGGGGTCCACGGGGCAGGCGTGTCACGAATGACCAGCACGTCCGGCCCGGCGGCCGTCCACTCGTCGAGCAGGTCGGAGTACTGCGCCTCCGTGCTGTCCTCTGCCTCGTCGAACATGGCCATCACGATGCCGTCGTAGCCCTCGCTGGCCAGGCGCTGGGTGGTCTCCTCCTCGAGCTCCTCGCACGTCGGGCTGCCGTCCGCCGTGCCGTCGGGGTTCTGGATCGAGATGGGGAGACACGCGCCGATGATGTAGGTGTCCATCTGCCAGCCGTTCTCGCTGGCGATCTTCTCCAGAGCCGGCTGCCACTGACCGGCGTGCGAGTTCCCGACGAGGGCGAACTTCTTGGTCGGAGACCCGATGTCACCTCTAGAGCAGGAGATCAACTCGCCGAACGGGGGCCAGTTCAGGCACTTGGTGATGCCCTCCGGGCGGTCCTGCTTGGCAAACTCGGGTGACGTCACCAGCTCGGCGTCCCGGGGGCAATCCCGTGAGGGGTCCATGGCCCCCGCGCCGAAGCAAAGGGCCTCCGCGTCGCGGGTGGCCGCAACGGCAGCAGCGTCGCGGGCCGTGGTGAGGGAGACCCATCCTGCGACCGCGGCACCCACCACCATGACCATCGCCGACAGGGCTGCACCCAGCGCAAAGGTCCGGGCGGTCCGGTTCTTGAAGGCGGGATGTGAACGCACAGGGTTCTCCAGGAGAACGGTGCTCGCCCAGGCAACGACGAAGGTTGCGGCGAAGAGTGGAATCCCTTCCCACGGCTGGATGCGGCGATCGAGAACGGCGGGGAGGAGCACGATGGCCGGCCAGTGCCAGAGGTACAAGGAGTACGAGATGTCGCCGGTGAGCTGGACGGGAYGGGAGTGCGTCAGCCCCCGGGGATTGGCGATGTGAGCCGGGTCGGCCGCAATGATCAGGAGCGCGGCACCGACGGTGGGCAGCAGGGCGGCGTACCCCGGGAACGGGGTGCTGTGGCCGAAGGCAAAGAGCGAAACGCCGATCGCTGAGGCCCCTGCGGACATGAACGCCATGCGCACGCTCGTTCGTCCTCCGAGAAAGCGCTGGATGGCGGGGTTCGCGGCGGCCAACACGCTCCCGACTCCGAGCTCCCACACCCGCGCGAACGACGAGAAGTAGGCCTCTGAGGGTGCGGACCAAGTGAGCGACAAGCCGTAGCCGAACGACAGAGCCGTCAGGATCAGCAGGCCGGCGAGGAAGACGCGCCGGACGTGTGCCACGCCGGATCGGCGAGCCACGAGCGCGAGGGACGCAACGACGAATGGCGCGCCGATGTAGTACTGCTCCTCGACCGACAACGACCAGAAGTGCTGGAACGGCGTGGGGGCGGTCCCAGCCTCGAGGTAGTCGGTTGCATCGGCGATGAGTCGCCAGTTCTCGATGTAGAGCATGGCCGAGACGGCATGGACGACGCTCTCGCGCCACTGGCTCGACGGAACGAAGGCCACGACGACGCCGAGGATCACGAGGATGACCAAGGCTGCAGCCGGAAGAAGGCGCAGGACGCGTCGGGCCCAGAACTGCAGGAAGCCAGAGACGTTGCGTGGCGGCCTCTGGATGAGATGACTCGTGATCAAGAAGCCGGAGATGACGAAGAAGATGTCGACGCCGACGAACCCACCCGGAACGCGGTTCGGGTAGAAGTGATACCCCACCACCGACAGCACGGCGAGGGCGCGCACGGCCTGGATGTCGTGACGACGGCGAGAGGTGATGTCGGTCGGGGTCACCTCGGTGCCGCGTTGTGCTGCTTCGAGTGGCATCGAGTCGTTCCTTCGGAGGAGTTCATGGCCAGGTGCGCGGCGCGGAGCCGGTCCTGAGCTGGCGAGTCGTCGCCTGTCGTGGCGTAGCTGTGGTCGCTACCAACTACTGCAGGTCGTGGGTCGAGGAGCGACGTGCCGACCCTGACCGGCATGGTCGACTGAGATCACCGATTCACCGAGAGGCTTCGGACCGTCCGTAGTCATCCTCGAGTCGATGGATGTCGTCCTCGCCCGTGTAGGAGCCGCGCTGTACCTCGATGATGACGAGATCGTCCTCGTGCGCGTTGGTGATCCGGTGTGCTGCGCCCACGGCGATGTCCACGGACTGGCCGGACTCGGCCACGACCGTCGCACCGTCGACGACGCACGTTGCCGTCCCGGTGACGACGACCCAGTGCTCAGAGCGGTGCTCGTGCGTCTGGTAGGACAATCGCTGGCCGGGGTTCACATGGATGCGCTTGACCTTGTAGGCCTCGCCCTCGTCGAGGACGTGCCACGAGCCCCACGGCCGGTCTTCCGATTCCTTGGACATGCATGTTCCCGTCATCCGTTTTACGACGGACCAACATTAAGCGACGGGGGCCGGCAACTCCTCGTCGGCGAAGGGGGACGACTCAGTCCCGCAGCGGGTGCGCGATCTCGTCGGCCGGCAGCCGGGCCCACAGGGTGGCCACGACCGCCACCACCAACGGCACCGTCCCGGCGATGAAGAAGGTGTTGCGCAGCCCGATCGCGTCGGCGACCGGCCCGGCGAGCGCCATCGAGATCGGCATCAACGACACGCTCACGAAGAAGTCCAGCGAGGCGACCCGGCCCAGCAGGTGCGGCGGCACCCGACGCTGGAGGAGCGTGCCCCAGATGACCATCGGGGCGGAGAAGAGGGCGCCCATCACCGCCGCCGAGGCCACCACGACCCACACGCTCTCGGCGAGGGCGATCACCACGAACGGCACGCAGCCGAGCCCCCACCCGAGGTTCATCAGGGTCAGGTAGCGACGCGGCATCCGGATCGAGGCGACCACGAGGGAGCCGAGCGCACCACCGATCCCGAACGCGGCCAGCACGTAGGAGTGGTCGGTCGGCCCGCCGCCGAGCCGGTCCTTGATGAGGAACGGGATCAGCACCTCGAGCGGCCCCATCATCACCAGGATCATCAGCGAGGCGAAGAGCAGCGTGGCCAGCAGCCACGGGGTGCGGACCATGTAGGAG
>NZ_JBFUMD010000246.1:0-5657 GCF_054049555.1 Nocardioides sp. P5_C9_2 | reverse complement strand
GCTCCGGGTCGTCCTGGTCGGGCGCGAGCGCGAGCGGTGCGCCGCTCTGCCAGCGGCCGACCATCTTCGCGCCGAGGAGATCCTGCTCGGCGCGGGTCTCCGCCTTCGTGCGCAGGTAGCTCCGGTAGGCAGCCACCTTGGTGTGCAGCTTGCGGATCACGACGTAGGTGCCGTTCCGGCCCAGGACATCGGGGGTCGGCATCGGGGGCAGCTCGCCGGTCTCGTCGAGGTGTCCGAGGATGATCTCGCCTGCCTTGAGCGGCCGGTCGCCCGAGTCGGTGGCCGGCCTCCCGCTTCCCTCGACAGCTGGTTGGCCGATGCCGTCCTTGAACCCGAACGACGTCCGCCCGGACGCGAGCTGGTAGCAGTCCTGGCGCCAGATCAGCTCGATCCCGGGCAGCTCGGCGTGGGCCGCGCGAGCCCTCTCGGCGACAGCCCGAAGCCGCTCCTCGTCCGGGGAGAGCACCGCGATGGCGACGTGCACGTCGGGGCTTCCCAGAGGCTCCTCCCACTGGTCGGGACCACTCTCACCGACGTCGCCCAGGATCTCGGCTCGCGCTGCCATGCCCTGCCGGAACTCGGGGGCGAAGCTGTCGAGGGACGACTGCGGTACGCCGAGCGCYTGCAGCCCCGTGTAGGTGAAGGCGACCGTCAGGGAGGTCTCACCCGCCTCGCTGGCCTCGCCGGCGGCGGCGAGGAGCCGGTGCAGCCGCCGGACCAGCAGTCGGCCGTCGTGGCGGTCGCGGATGCTGAGCAGCAGGTAGGTGCCGACGTACGGCGACGGGCGCTCGAACAGTGCACCGGACTGGATGTCGTCCAGGTCCAAGGCCGCGGCGGTGACGTCCACCGGAGTCACGTGCTCACCCGTCATGGTCAGTGGTGCTCGGGAGRCTCGGGCGGGCTCGGATTCGCCGTCGCCAGGTAGGGGAAGTCGACCGTGGCCGGGCGACTGGCGGCGTCGACGCCGTCCCGGATGGTGGGGCCGTTCCCCGCGTTGACGAGCTGGGTGAAGAGGGCGTCCATCACGTCGTCGTTCAGTGCCCGGCCCCCGCACGTCCGGTGCGATTCCCCGCGCCGAGCGGCCAGCTCGATCTCCAGGAACGACCCCTGCTCGGCGTACGGCATGGTGGGGTCGACGACCAGGTAGTCGGCGAGGACCAGGTCGGTGAGCGGGTGGCCGCCGTCCTCGCTGAGCGGCCAGTCCTGCGTGCCGTCGAGACCGTCCCAGAACGCGAGGTTCGCGTCCAGGCGCGCCCGGAACGCACCGGCGTACGACTCGCCGAGATGGAAGGCGTCCTCCATGTTGTAGAGGTCGCGGATCTCCAGGTCCCGGTTGACCCGGTCGAAGTCCTTCGGGGCAAGCATCATGTTCTTCACCTCGGGCCGACCGACCCGTTCGATGCGGACGTTGAACTCACCGCGGGTCAGGGTCTCGGCCACCACCCCCACGAGGGCCCCGCCTGGCAGCAGGCCGGCGTCGATCTCGACGACGATGCTCAGCACGTTCTTGCCGTCCAGGAAGATCGACCCTTCCTCGGTGAACGCGAGCTTCCGCGTCGCGATCGTGGCCAGCGCCGCGCGGGCGTCCATGATGAACGGGTCCCACCGCACCCCGGCGAAGACGCGTACACCTCCACCGGCACCTCCGGCCTCGTCGTTGACGCGGAAGGTGACCTCCGCGCCGCTCGGAGTCACGCAGCTGCCGTGCTGCTCGTGGTCCGGTCGACCGGTGTCCTTGTCAGTGACGTGCTCCGGTGAGCCGAAGACGCAGTCGAGCACCAGCTCGTCGTCGCCCGCGACGAACGCCCAGCTCCTCGAGTCGGCGGCGGGCGCGCTCAGCGGTCGCAGACGGAACCGGTAGAGCAAACCGGCCGAGAACAGGTCGGTGGGCTTGGCCATCGGCAGCGTGTTCATCACGAGAACGAGGCGACCTGGGGAGTCAGGGCTCGGAAACGCGTAGAAGTCGGTGATGTCCGCGATCGGATCGGCCAGGGCTCGCGGCCCCGAGATGTGGTCAGACATGGCAGCGCCTCGTCCCGCCCGCGCGGTTAGTCGGCGGCCTCGTCGAGCAAGGGCTGCATCGCCGGGTGCTCGAGGATCTCGGCGGCCTGCGGATGGTCGAGAACCTGCTGGAAGGCGTCGTTCACACGCTGCGCCTTGCGGATCTCCTTGACCGTGCCGCCGTAGTTGCGGGCGTACGCCGCGGCGCTCTGCTCGGCGCCCAGGACGAACGAGCGCACGGCCGCGACGTCCGGCAGCCCGTCGTAGCCCTCGACGTGGCCGAAGATCACGTCGAAGAGCGCCAGCGTCGGACCCGAGGTGAAGAAGTCCTCCATGTAGGCGTCCCACGGGCCGTCGAAGCTGGTGATGAACGCCAGCCGGGTGTCGTCGTCGAACAGCACGAACCGCGCCTCGTGGATGGTCTGGATCGCCATTCCGTAGTCGCCCGGCCGGTAGCCGGGCGTGTCCTGGAGCGCCGACAGCGCCTCGCGCAGGGGCGGCGCCTCGCCGGGTCTGACCCGGAAGAACAGGCTGAACTCGCTCGTCGGCCCGACGCTCAGCCCGGGCTGCGGGGCGCTGACGTCTGATGTGGTCACAGGTACCTCCGGGTCCCCCCGACTCACCCACAGCACACCGGGCGACCCAGGTATCCAGCTGAAGCGCCTCCAGCGCTCCGACCGTAGGACCGCCTGCGCGCCCGACGACTCACCCCTTACGGGTGAACCGGCCCGGCTCGGGGCCCACGGCCGATTCGCCACGGCTCGTGCTCGTGCGAGAGCCAGACCTCCACCGGGTCGAGCGCGCGGACCAGCCGCTGTCCTTCGGTGCGTGGCTCGTCGAGCTCGGCGAAGAAGACCGCTGTGTCGCCGGCGATGACGACTGGACGCCCCTCCGTCTCGACGACGACCACCTGCGAGCCTCGGGTGTGGCCCGGCGCAGGGATGAGCCGGATACCCGGCAGCAGCTCGAGGGCGCCGTCGACCGGGACGTACTGCAGGCCAGGGGCGTCGACCCACTCGCGGATCGTGTAGTCGTCCAGGCTGCGTGCGTCGTCGAGCTCGCGGCGCTGGACGTAGATCGGCGTGCCGGTGAAGAGGTGGTTGCCGCCGCAGTGGTCGAAGTGGAGGTGCGTGTTGATCACGATGTCGATGCCGGCCGGGTCGAAGTCGGCCCGCGCGCTCAGTGGACTCAGGCGTGGATCCATGTCGGCCACCGCCGGGTGCAGCTGCGTCATGCCGGTGTCGACCAGCACGCGCGCGTCCGGATGGTCGATGACCTGCGCGTAGACCGGCATCCGCCCGCCTTCGACGAGCAGCTCCGCCACCAGGACCGGCGTGACGGTCGGCGGCGAGATGCCACTTCCGGCTCCTGTGCCCATGGCGCGCCTCCTGATCTGTGCGAGTGCCTCCACGCCAGTGGCGGACGCAGGCAGTCGTCACACTGCCACGAGTCCTTCGACGACGACGCAAATAGTCCCCGAACGTGCTTGCGAATAGTGGCGATTCCAGGTAGCGTGACAGGTACGTTCCATGTAGTCACCGGGCAGTCGAGATGCCGAGCTGGTGGGACGAGTTGCGAGGGTAAGTAATAGTCCGGGATCCGGGCCTCCAGGAGCGACGACCGTTGTGAGTCACGTGAGCGCGTGATGCACCGTCGTCGAGAGGAGGCCGTCCATGACCCACCCGATTGTTGCTGTGGTCGCGGACGTCCGGGCCTGCTTGAAGTCGGTGGCAGACGTCCAACCGGCCTTCATGGCGACTGACGACAAGGCCGCGGCGCTGACCGAGCTGGCGCAGGCCGAGGCCCAGCTCGCCGAGCTGCGGCTGCGGATCCTGGCCGATGCCGACGACCTCGCTGCCGTGATCGCGGCCAAGGATGCTGCCGGATGGCTTGCGAGGATGACCCGCACGCGGTTCTCGGACGCCCGGGCCGACCTGGCCCTCGCAGTGGCACTGGACCGCGAGCGCCCGGTCCTCTCCGCGGCGATGCGCGAGGGGGCCGTCACCCTCGCCCAGGCGCAGGTCATCCACCGCGCGCTCGGCGCACTGCCCGCGAGCGTCGACGCGGACGTCGTCGCTCATGCGGAGGCGCACCTCGTCACTCGGGCCGGCGAGTTCGGTCCGAAGGAGCTCGCCCGGCTCGGGCGTCACATCCTCCAGGTCGTGGCACCGGAGATCGCGGAGGAGGCCGAGGCACGCCGGCTCGCCGAGCTCGAGGCCAACGCCGCCGCCCAGACCCGGCTGACGATGCGCCGCCTCGGCGACGGCTCCACCAGGGTCTCCGGACGCGTCCCGGACGCGACGGCGACCCGGCTCGCGACCTACCTCGAGGCCTTCGCGAATCCCCGCAAGCGACCTGCTGGCGAGGACGCGAAGGACGACGACCCGTTCACGCGGCTGCCCTACCCGCGCCGGCTGGGGGAGGCGTTCTGCGCCTTCCTCGAAGCGGTCGACTCCACGCGTCTCCCGATGCACGGCGGCGACGCCACGACGGTCATCGTCACGATCCCGCTCGACTCCCTGAGGACCCAGCTCGCGACAGCCGACCTCGTCGGAGGCGGACTCGTCCCAGGAGACGACCTCACCGGCGACCTCATCACCGCCGCCCAGGCCCGGCGGCTCGCCTGCGCCGCACACGTCATCCCCGCCGTCCTCGGCGGCGACAGCGTCCCGCTCGACCTCGGTCGCACCCGACGCCTGTTCTCATCCGGACTGCGCAAGGCGATGTTGATCCGGGACAAGACCTGCCGGGCCGAGGGGTGTGACGTCCCGGGCACGTGGTGCGAGGCGCACCACCTCGACCCCTGGTCCCAGGGCGGGAAGACAGCCCTGGCCGACGGCGTCCTGCTCTGCCCCCACCATCACCACCGTGTCCACGACACCGACTGTCGCCACGAACGACTGCCCAGTGGCGACTTTCGATTCCACCGGCGCACGTAGGAGGGGCTGCCGCTCACGCCAGCCGTAGTCGGTGCTCGCTCTCGTCCTCGCCGACGTAGGTGAAACCACAGCGCTCCCAGAAGACCCGGGCCCGGGGGTTGTCCTTCTCCACGCCGAGCTCGACGGGCAGACCACCGCGCGCGTGGAACTCCTCGGCGGTCTCGAGCGTGGTCATGGGCGGCAGTCAACCAGTCGGGCCACGAGTGCTCGGTCGCTCGTCACCAGGGTGAGGGCCGGTAGTCCTTCACGAAGCAGCCGTACAGGTCCTCGCCGGCCTCGCCCAGCACGACCGGGTCGTAGACCCGGGCGGCACCGTCGACCAGGTCGAGGGGGGCGTGCCAGCCCTCGGCGGCGATCCGCAGCTTGTCGTGGTGGGGCCGCTCGTCGGTGATCCAGCCGGTGTCGACCGCGGTCATCAGGATCCGGTCGGTCTCGAACATCTCGCCCGCCGAGGTGCGCGTGAGCATGTTGAGCGCCGCCTTGGCCATGTTGGTGTGCGGGTGGCCGGCGCCCTTGTAGCGGCGGGAGAACTGGCCCTCCATCGCAGAGACGTTCACGACGTACGCCCGCTGCGACGTGGCCGCGGCGGCCGCGGCCGACAGGGCCGGACGCAGGCGCGAGACCAGCAGGAACGGCGCGATCGAGTTGCACAGCTGCACCTCGAGCAGCTCCAGCGGGTCGACCTCCCCGACGGTCTGCGTCCACGAGTTGTTGTCC
>NZ_JBFUMD010000245.1:0-5659 GCF_054049555.1 Nocardioides sp. P5_C9_2 | reverse complement strand
GGGCGGCCACGAAGCCGTCGGCCTGTGCGTCGCGCAGCGCGGCCCACACGACGTCGTCGGGGATGTCGGCGCCGAGCGTGATGTTGCCGCGCACGGTGTCGTCGAAGAGGAACGCGGTCTGCGGGACCAGGGCGACGGCCCCGGCGAGCTCGCCCCGGGCCAGGTCGCGCAGGTCCACGCCGTCGACGCGGACCGTCCCCGCGTCGGGGTCGACGAGACGGGTCAGCAGGTTGGTCAGGGTGCTCTTGCCGGACGCCGTCTGGCCGACCAGCGCCACCGTGCGACCGGGCTGGACGTCGAACGTCACTCCGTCGAGGAGGGCAGTGCCCGGGTCGTAGGCGTACTCCAGGCCCTCGACCTCGAGGACGGCGCCTCGACCGGCCGACTCGAGGGTGGCGGGGCCGTAGGCCATCGAGCCCGTCGCCGCGATGACGGCCTCGGTCCGGCGGTAGCCCACGACCGAGCGGGGGAACTCCCCGAGCAGCCAGCCGATGGCGCGGATCGGGAAGGCCACGATGGTCAGCAGGTAGGCGACGGTGACGACGGAGCCGGCGTCGGTGTGGCCGCCGATGACGCGCGCGGTGCCCACGGCCAGCACGATCAGGACCCCGATGTTGGGCAGCGACGCCAGGGTCGGGTCGAAGGCGGCGCGGATGCGGCCGGCGCGGATGTTGACGTCGCGCAGCTCGTGGGCCTTGGCGCGGAAGCGGTCGGTCTCCTGGGTCTCGCGGCCCAGCGTCTTGACGACCATGGCCCCGTCGAAGGACTCGTGCGCGATCTCGCTGACCTCGGCGCGCAGGGCCTGGGCGTGCGTCATCAGCGGTGAGGCCAGCCGCTGGTAGGCCAGGTTGGCGACCACCACGGCCGGGAAGACCAGCAACCCGACGAGGGCCAGCACCATGTCGGCCATGAGCATCTGGACCACCGCGATGGCCATCATCACGACGGTGCCGAGCGCCATCGGGAGCGGGGCGATCGGCGCCCACGCGGCCTCGACGTCGGAGTAGGCGTTGGAGAGCAGCTGCCCGGTCGGGTGCCGCTGGTGCCACTCCATCGGGAGGGTGAGGTACTGGCGGGTCACGGCCCGCCGGGTGTGAGCCTGCATGCGGAACTGCATGATCCCGGCCCCGAGCCGCCGGGCCACGATCCCCACGGCGCGCAGGATCGCCACACCGAGGAAGAGGGCGAGCACCGCCCAGAGCAGCCCGGCGCTGATCTCACCGTTCTCGAAGGCGGGGATGACCACGTGGTCGGTGGCCCACCCGAGCACCCAGGCGTCGGCGACGGTCAGCACCGCGAAGAGCACCGAGCCCACCGTGGACAGGATGAAGATGCCGGGTTCGCGTCGGATGGCGTGGCCGAGTACGCCGAAGCCCTCCCACGTCGTGGATCCCCGCAGCTCCGCGTCCTCGCCTGCCACCTGTGTCGCCCGCCTCCTCATCGTCTGCACCGCCCTCCAAGGAGGTTGCTCGTCGCAACCAACTCGACTGCTCAGGCTATTCCCCGTCACCGACAGCGACCCAATCGCGCGGCCGTCCTCGCTCCCCCGCCTAGGGTGGCGCCATGAGCCTCGCCCGCGCAGAGCGCCACTCCCTGGCCGACACCGCGCTCGCCGTCGGACCCGACGCCCCGACCCTCTGCGGGGGATGGGACGTCCGCCAGCTGCTGGCGCACCTGCTGGTGCGTGAGCACAGCGTGCTGGGCGCGGCCGGGATCGCGCTGCCTCCCCTCGCCGGGCTCACCGAGCGTGCGATGCGGCGTACCGCCGACGACGACTTCGACGTCCTCGTCGAGCGCTTCCGCCATCCCCGGCTCACCCCGGTCGCTCTCAAGGCGGTCGACGACCGGGTCAACCCCGTCGAGTTCTTCGTCCACCACGAGGACCTGCGTCGCGCGCAGCCCGGCTGGGAGCCCCGCGAGCTCACCCGTCACGACCAGGACGTGCTGTGGACCATGCTGCGGCTCCTTGGCCGCGGACTCGTCGCGAAGGCCGGGGTGCCGGTCCGGGCGGAACGCACGGACACCCACGAGACCGCCACCCTGCGCCGGGGCGACGAGCCCGTGACGGTCCACGGCCCGCCGAGCGAGCTGGTGCTCTTCCTGCACGGTCGCGAGCAGACCTTCGGCGTCGACCTCACCGGGCCTACGGACCGGATCGCCCGGCTCCGTGGCGCCGACCGCGGTCTCTGACGCCCCGGCCGGAGCGGGCTCCTAGACGAGTCGCAGCCGAGACAGGAAGGCCCGGGTCCGCTCCTGCTGCGGGTCGCCGATCACCTGTGCCGGGCTCCCGGACTCGTGGATGACCCCGTCGTGCAGGAAGCACACGGTGTCGGCCACGTCGCGGGCGAAGCCCATCTCGTGGGTGTTGAGGACCATGGTCACGCCCTCGGTCTTGAGGTCGGTGAGCAGGTCGAGGACCTCCCCCACCAGCTCCGGGTCGAGCGCCGACGTCACCTCGTCGAGCAGCATGAGGCGCGGGTTGGCGACCAGCGCCCGGGCGATCGCGACCCGCTGCTGCTGGCCGCCGGACAGGTCGTCGGGCCGGGCCCCGGCCTTGTCCGCCAG
Organism: Nocardioides sp. P5_C9_2; assembly: GCF_054049555.1. NCBI lineage: Bacteria > Bacillati > Actinomycetota > Actinomycetes > Propionibacteriales > Nocardioidaceae > Nocardioides > Nocardioides sp. P5_C9_2. The sequence goes on along the minus strand of NZ_JBFUMD010000245.1, from coordinate 3,094 downwards.
CCCGACGCGGTCCAGCATCGCGAGCCCGCGCGCGTCGGCCTCCGCCACCGCGACCCCGTGCACCTTGCGCAGCGCGAGCGTCACGTTGCCGAGCACGCTCAGGTGGGGGAAGAGGTTGTAGGCCTGGAAGACCAGCCCCATCCTGGCCCGGACCGCGTCGGCGTCCACCCGCGGGTCGGTGACGTCCTCGCCCTCGAAGGTGATGACGCCGTCGTCCACCGTCTCCAGGAGGTTGGCGCAGCGCAGCAGCGTCGACTTGCCGGACCCGCTGGCCCCGATCAGCACCACGCACTGCCCGCGCGCCACCGACAGGTCGACGTCGCGCAGCACCAGGTGGTCGCCGAAGGCCTTGCGCACGCCGGCCATCTCCAGCACGAGCTCGGCCCGGTCGCTCACAGCATGCCCCCCGCACCGTGGAAGCCCTGCTTGCGGGCGAAGTGGTCCGTCAGCCGCGCCATCGGGATGGTGAGGCAGATGAACAGGAAGCCGGCCACGACGTACGGCGTGTAGTTGAAGTCGCGGGCGGTCTCGATCTGGGCGGCCCGGATGGCGTCGATGACGCCGAGCACGGCGATGAGGCCGGAGTCCTTCTGCAGCGACACCAGGTCGTTCATCAGCGGCGGCAGCACCCGGCGCCACGCCTGGGGCAGGACCACGTGGCGCAGGGTCTGCGCGTAGGACAGCCCGAGCGAACGCCCGGCCAGGCGTTGGGAGGGGTGCACCGACTCGATCCCGGCCCGGAAGACCTCGGCGACGTACGCCGAGTAGGACAGCACCAGCGCGGCGCACCCCCAGAAGAGCGCCGACGTCGGCAGCCCGGTGAGGTCGAGCGCCGGGCCGCCGAAGCCCAGCAGGAACAGGACCAGCAGGAGCGGCAGCCCGCGGAACACGTCGACGTACACCGTGCCGAGCAGGCGCAACGGGAAGGCCACCGGCCCGCGGATGGTGCGCATCACCGCGATGGCGAGGCTGAGCACCAGGATGAGGACGGCGCACACCACCATCACCCGGATGTTGAGCCACAGGCCCGCGAGCACCGCCGGGAACGAGTCCACGGCCTYGTCCCAGTCGAAGTACGTCTCCTGCACGCGCTCCCACCCCGGCGAGGTGACGACGAACGCGATCACCACCCCCAGCACCGCGGCCGTCGAGCCGGCGGCGACCGCGGCGCTGCGGCGCGTCTGTCGGCGGCGCCACTCGTCACGCTCGCGCTGGGCCTGCGACGGCGTCCAGCCGGTGGGTGGAGCCTCGGCCTCCGGGGCCGGCATCAGGAGAGCTCGGGCGCGCCCTGCTGCGCCAGCCACTGGTCGGCGAGCTCGTCCAGGGTGCCGTCCTCCCGCAGTGCGTCGACGGCCTGCGAGACGCAGTCGGTCAGGGGGCTGTCCTTGTCGAGCACCGCGCCGAACTGCTCGACCTCGCCGTCGGGCAGGGGCAGCTGGCCGACGATGACGCCGTCGTCGAGCTGGGCGGACGTCATGTAGTAGGCCGTCGGGAGGTCCACCACGATGCCGTCGATCTGACCGTTCTTGAGGGCCTGGACCGCCTGGTCGTTGGTGTCGAACGCGGCCGCCTGCTGGGTGCTGCCGATGACGTCGTCGATGGCGTTGTAGCTGGTGGTGCCCACCTGGGCGCCGAGCTTCGCGTCCGCGAGGTCGTCGATCGAGGTGACGCCGTCGATGTCGCTGCCGGCGTTGGTGATCACCGTCTGGCGCACGTCGTAGTAGCCGCTGGAGAAGTCGACGGCGTTGCGTCGCTCCTCGGTGATGGAGACCTGGTTGACGTCGAGGTCGAACTTCTTCTCACCGGGGCTGACCACCGCGTTGAACGGCACGACCACCCACTCGACCTCGTCCTCGGCGTACCCGAGCTGCTCGGCGACCGCGTACGCGACCGCCGACTCGTACCCCTGCCCGTTGGCGGGGTCGTCGTCCACGAACCACGGCTCGTACGCCGGGGAGTCGGTGCCGACGGTGAGGACTCCCGCCGAACGCGTCTCCAGCGAGTCCTTGTCGCACGACGCGGCCGCATCCGTCTCCCCGGACGACGCCGTGTCGGTGGCGGAGTCCGCCTCGTCACGAGGTGAGCCGCAGGCGGTCAGGAGCACGGCGGCGGCCAGCGAGATGGCGACGACGGGTCGGGTCAGGGTGCGCATGGCGAAATCGTAAGTCCGCCGGGGGCCGAACCGGTCACATGGCCACCGTGTGAACGAGGTGGCGGCCGGTCAGCGCACCGGGTGGCCCGACGCCGACAGCGCGGCCTTGACCTGGCCGATCCGCAGCGTGCCGAAGTGGAAGACGGTCGCCGCGAGGACGGCGTCGGCCCCCGCGTCGACAGCGGGCGGGAAGTGCTCGACGGCACCCGCGCCCCCGCTGGCGATGACGGGGATGCCCACCACCCGGCGCACGGCCGCGATCAGCTCGAGGTCGAAGCCGTCCTGGGTGCCGTCCGCGTCCATCGCGTTGAGCAGGATCTCCCCCGCCCCCAGCTCGGCCGCCCGGGCGGCCCACGCGACGGCGTCCAGCCCGGCGCTGGTGCGTCCACCGTGGGTGGTCACCTCGAAGCCGGAGTCGGTGCCGGCCGCCCGGCGGGCGTCGACGCTCAGCACGAGCACCTGGTTGCCGAAGCGGTCGGCGACCTCGGCGATCAGCTCGGGCCGACGGATGGCGGCGGTGTTCATCGCGACCTTGTCGGCCCCGGCGCGCAGCAGCCGGTCGACGTCCTCGACGCTGCCGACTCCCCCGCCGACCGTCAGCGGGATGAAGACCTCCTCGGCGCACCGCGACACCACCTCCATGGTGGTCGCGCGGCCCTCGTGCGAGGCCGAGATGTCGAGGAAGGTCAGCTCGTCGGCGCCCTCGGCGTCGTACGTCCGGGCCAGCTCGACGGGATCGCCGGCGTCGCGGAGCTCGGTGAAGTTGATGCCCTTGACCACGCGGCCGCCGTCGACGTCCAGGCACGGGATGACGCGTACGGCGAGGGTCACCGCTCGCCCCTCGTCAGCGCCAGCGCGTCCTCGAGGGTGAAGCGGCCCTCGTAGAGCGCGGTGCCGGCGATCGCGCCCTCGACGCCGTCCGGGACCAGCCCCATCAGGGCC
>NZ_JBFUMD010000244.1:0-5702 GCF_054049555.1 Nocardioides sp. P5_C9_2 | reverse complement strand
CGGTGCCGAGGAGCACCAGCGCGAGGATGTCGCGAAGCTTGCCCCAGATGAAGCTGGGCTGCTCCTTGTCCGGCTCCTCGAAGACCGCGACCAGGGCGGCCCGCATGCCCGAGAGCCAGCCGAGTCCGGAGTAGAGCGCGACCAGCACGCCGACGCTCACGATGCCGGGGACCGAGCCCCGCAGGGTGTCGAGACTGAGCTCCCCCGGGCCGTTGCCGACGATGCCGGGCAGCACACCGTCGATGGCCGTCACCAGGTCGCGCTGGGCGTTGGGGTAGGCGCCGGAGATGAAGCCCACCACGGCGAAGGCGAGCGCGACGAGCGGGAAGAAGGACAGGAAGGCGAAGTACGTCACGGCGGCGGCCAGGGCGCTGCCGTTGACGCTGCCGTAGTGCTGCACGGCGCGCACGAGGTGGTCGAGCAGCGACGAGCGCTCCCGCGCGTCCTCGATGCGCTGCTTCACCGATGCGACCAGTGCCATGCGGACTCCCGGGACTCAGGCGGTGGGCTGCAGGGCGAACTCCCGGGTGGGCTGCCACCCCGCACCCTCGTCGTGGACGTACAGCGAGAACGCCCCGGCAGTGAACTCGCACTCGAAGTCGGACAGCTCGGAGAACGCCCGGTCGAGCTGCGCGTCGGTGAGGTGGTGGGCGACCGTCACGTGCGGGTGGAACGGGAAGTGCAGGTCCATGGCCAGCGGTCCGCGGCGTACGGCGTCCGCCAGCAGCTCCACCTCGGAGATGCCCTCCACCAGGGTCACGAACACCACCGGCGAGACCGGGCGGAAGGTGCCGGTCCCCCTCAGGTGGATCCGGAAGGGCGCCAGCCCGGTCGCCGCCCCGGCGAGGTGGTCCTCCACGGCCCGGAGGGCCTCGGCGGGTACCTCCACCGGCGGGATCAACGTGATGTGGGTGGGGATCTGGGTGGCGGTGGTGTCCCCCACCGAGGTGCGGTAGTCCTGGAGCCGCGTCGCCCACGGCTCGGGGATAGCCACTGCCACGCCGATGGTCACCACGGGAGCGACCATAACGGGTGACCCGTTCGCGCCGGCACGGCCCCGGTTCATAGACTTCCCCGGTGACCGAGTCCTACCAGGCAGCCCTCGCCCGCAGCGCCGAGCTCGACGCGCTGCTCGACACCGACCCCGGCTCGTTGCGCATGCTGACAGGCGACCGGCCGACCGGGGCCCTGCACATCGGGCACTACTTCGGCTCGATCCGCAACCGGGTCCGGCTCCAGGAGCGCGGGGCGGAGATCTGGCAGCTCGTCGCCGACTACCAGGTGATCACCGACCGCGAAGCCTTCGGCGACATCGCGGGCAGCGTGCGCGGCCTGGTCATCGACAACATCGCGGCGGGCCTCGACCCCGAGCGGGCGACGATCTTCACGCACTCCTCGGTGCCGGCGCTCAACCAGCTGATGCTGCCCTTCCTGAGCCTGGTCAGCGTGGCCGAGCTGCAGCGCAACCCCACGGTCAAGGACGAGGCGAAGTCCGCCGGCATCACCGCGATCGGGGGCCTGCTGCTGACCTACCCGGTCCACCAGGCGGCGGACATCTTGTTCTGCAAGGCCAACGTCGTGCCCGTGGGTCGCGACCAGCTCCCCCACCTCGAGCAGACGCGGGTGATCGCGCGCCGCTTCAACGACCGCTTCGGCACGACCTTCCCCGAGCCCGGCGCCCTGCTGTCCGACGCCCCCCTCATCCTGGGCACAGACGGCACCAAGATGAGCAAGTCCAAGGGCAACGTCGTCGAGCTGCGGATGAGCGCGGACGAGACCGCCAAGCGGATCAAGGGCGCCAAGACCGACTCCGACCGGGTCATCACCTACGACCCCGACGGCCGGCCCGAGGTGGCCAACCTGCTGCTGCTCATCTCACTGTGCGAGGGAACCGCCCCCGAGGTCGTCGCCGAGGAGATCGGCGACGGCGGTGGCGGCGTGCTCAAGAAGCGGCTCACGGACGCGGTCAACACCGAGCTCGAGCCGCTGCGGGCGCGCCGCGCCGAGCTGGAGAAGGACCCGGCGACCGTCGCCGAGATCCTGCGCCGCGGCAACGAGCGGGCCAACGAGGTGGCCGAGCAGACCCTGGCCGAGGTCCGCGAGCGGATGGGCATGGTCTACACCTGACCGGAAGGCACCGCTCACGGCCGCCCCGATGTCAGGCGGTCCAGGCGACGCTCTCGATGACGTGGTCGGCCCAGGGGTTGATGCCCACCAGCTCGGTGCGACGCGAGATGAGCTCTACCACGTCGTGCGTACGCCGGTCGCGCAGCTGCCGGCGGCGCTCCAGCTCGGTGTCGTCGCGGTGTCCGTGCTCCTGCTGCTCGATCATCGAGGGCCCCCCAGGGTCTGGTCGTGTGGCGTCCCGGGTCCCGGGCGCCTGAGGACCATCCTTCTCGGGGAGTGCTTCCGGATCGTTGAGCAGGTGTTACGGGCAGGTTCCGATCCGACCGTCGCGTGTCATCCGACGTCACCGGATGTTCACCGGGCGGTCAGTCCGGGTGGTCAGGCCCGCCTGCTCCGGTGCAGCGCGGCCGAGACCAGGAGCACCACCAGCCCGCCGAGGCTCAGGGCGACGCCCACGAGCGCGGGGGCGCGGTAGCCGGCCCCGGCCGCGATGACCAGGCCGCCCAGCCAGGCGCCGAGGGCGTTGGCGACGTTGAGCGAGGCGTGGTTCATCGCCGCTCCCAGCGTCTGCGCGTCACCCGCGACGTCCATCAGCCGCAGCTGGAGGTTGACGACCAGCACCGAGCCGAGGGCGGTGATGAGGAAGACGACGGGGAGCGAGGCGAAGCCGTACGGAACGACCAGCCAGAAGAGCAGCAGCGACAGCGCCATCCCGACCGAGCCGATGAGCAGCGAGCGGAAGATCGACCAGTCGGCCATCACCCCGGCCAGCCAGGTGCCCGCGACCATGCCCAGCCCGAAGGACAGCAGGAAGAGGGGCACGGCGGCCTCCGACAGGCCGCCCACCTCGGTGACGGTCGGCGCGATGTAGGAGTAGACGGCGAACATCCCGCCGAAGCCGATGGCCCCGGCCAGCAGCGTCAGCCACACCTGCGGGAGCGCGAAGGCACGCAGCTCACGGCGACCCGACGCGTCCTTGTCCCCGGCGACCGAGGGCACGTAGAGCGCGACCAGTGCCAGCGTGACCACGCCGAGCGCGGTGACCGCCCAGAACGCCGAGCGCCAGCCGAGGTGCTGGCCCATCCAGGTCGCCGCGGGCACGCCGACCACGTTGGCCACGCTCAGGCCGAGCATGACCGACGCCACCGCGCGGCCCTTGCGGGCGGGGCTCGCCAGGCTGGCCGCGACCAGCGACGCGACCCCGAAGTACGCGCCGTGGGGCAGGCCGGCGGCGAAGCGGGCGACCATCAGCCCGCCGTACGACGTCGCGAGCGCGCTCGCCGCGTTGCCCACGGCGAAGGCCACCATCAGGGCCAGCAGCAGGGCGCGGCGCGGCAGCCGGGCGCCGAGGAAGGCCAGCAGCGGGGCGCCCACGACGACGCCGAGGGCGTAGGCCGAGATGACGTGGCCACCGGTGGGGATGGAGACGCCGACGCCTGCGGCGATCTGGGGCAGCAGGCCCATCGTCACGAACTCGGTGGTGCCGATCGCGAAGCCGCCCATGGCGAGCGCGAGCACGGCGAGGGCGAAGTGCTGGGCACGGATCTCAGGCGTGTGGTCGACGGGGGCATCGGCGGTGGACGTCATCACTGGCACCTATCCTCCAAGGACGCGCGGAGCCGGCCTATTCCGCGTGACCGCCCCTGTCCACGGCCGGGTGCCGCACCTCACACCACGCGGCGACCCCGCTCGTCGCGCGGCACCCTGCGTGCCCGTCAGGGCGGCCTGCCCGGCACGGCCCGTCAGAGCGTCGCGAGGGCCTCGTTGAGCGTGACCGACGGACGCATGACCTTCTCGGCCAGCGCGTCGTCGGGCTCGTAGTAGCCGCCGATGTCGGCCGGCCGGCCCTGCACGGCGAGCAGCTCGTCGACGATCTTCTGCTCGTTGTCGCGCAGCGTGGTCGCGAGCGCACCGAAGGCGGCCGCGAGGTCCACGTCGTCGGTCTGCTTCGCGAGCTCCTCGGCCCAGTAGAGACCGAGGTAGAAGTGCGAGCCGCGGTTGTCGATCGTGCCCAGCCGGCGACCCGGCGAGCGGTCCTCGTTGAGGAACGTCTCGGTGGCCCGGTCCAGGGTCTCGCCCAGGATCCTGGCCCGCGGGTTGTCGTCGTAGCCGGCGAGGTGCTCGAGGCTGGCGGCGAGGGCGAAGAACTCACCCAGGCTGTCCCAGCGCAGGTAGTTCTCCTTGACCAGCTGCTGCACGTGCTTGGGCGCCGAGCCGCCGGCGCCGGTCTCGAAGAGGCCGCCGCCGTTCATCAGCGGGACGACCGAGAGCATCTTGGCGCTGGTGCCGAGCTCGAGGATCGGGAACAGGTCGGTGTTGTAGTCGCGCAGCACGTTGCCGGTCACCGAGATGGTGTCCTCGCCCCGGCGGATCCGCTCGAGGCTGTACGCCGTCGCATCCGCCGGCGCCAAGATCTCCAGGGTGAGCCCCTCGGTGTCGTGCTCGGGGAGGTAGGCCTTGACCTTGGCGATCAGGTTGGCGTCGTGGGCGCGACCCTCGTCGAGCCAGAAGATCGCCGGGACGCCGGTGGCGCGRGCGCGGGTGACGGCCAGCTTGACCCAGTCGCGGATCGGCTCGTCCTTGGTCTGGCAGGCGCGCCAGATGTCGCCGGGCTCGACGTCGTGCGTGAGGAGCGCGTCGCCGGCTGCGGTGCGGAGCTCGACGGTGCCGGCGGAGGGGATCTCGAAGGTCTTGTCGTGCGAGCCGTACTCCTCGGCCGCCTTGGCCATGAGGCCGACGTTGGGCACCGAGCCCATGGTCGAGGGGTCGAAGGCGCCGTGGGCGCGGCAGTCGTCGAGGACGGTCTGGTAGACCGACGCGTACGACGAGTCGGGGATCACCGCGAGGGTGTCCTGCTCGGCGCCCTCGGCGTTCCACATGTGCCCGGACGTGCGGATCATGGCCGGCATCGACGCGTCGACGATGACGTCGGACGGCACGTGCAGGTTGGTGATGCCCTTGTCGGAGTCGACCATCGCGAGGTCGGGACCGTCGGCGATGCCCTGCTCGACGGCCTTGCGGATCGCCTCACCGTCGGGGAGCCGGTCGGCGGCGGCCAGCAGGGCGCCGAGGCCGTCGTTGGGGCTGATGCCCGCGGCGGCGAGCTGCGCGCCGTACTGCTCGAAGAGCGTCGGGAAGAACGCCTGCACGACGTGACCGAAGATGATCGGGTCGGAGACCTTCATCATGGTGGCCTTGAGGTGCACCGAGAAGAGCACGTCCTCGGCCTTGGCGCGGGCGACCTGCTCGGTGAGGAAGCGGCGCAGTGCGGCGACGCGCATGACCGTGCCGTCGACGACCTCACCGGCCAGGACGGGGATCGCCTCCTTGAGGACCGTCTCGGTGCCGTCGGTCGCGACGTGCACGATGGAGAGGGTGTCGTCGCCCTCGAGGACCACGGACTGCTCGTTGTGGCGGAAGTCGTCGGCACCCATGGTGGCGACGTTGGTGCGGCTGTCGCTGCTCCAGGCGCCCATCGAGTGCGGGTGCGCCTTGGCGTAGTTCTTGACGCTCGCGGGGGCGCGACGATCGGAGTTGCCCTCGCGCAGGACCGGGTTGACCGCGGAGCCCTTTAC
>NZ_JBFUMD010000243.1:0-5712 GCF_054049555.1 Nocardioides sp. P5_C9_2 | reverse complement strand
CCCTGCTGTCGACCTACCGGTCCCTGGGGGTGCCGTGGGTGGTCACCGAGCGCGGGGGCGACCTCGAGCAGGTGCGGGCCGCTCTGCGCGGGCACGTCAGCGTGCTCGTCGGGCACAGCGGCGTCGGCAAGTCCACGCTGGTCAACGCGCTCATCCCCACCGCCCACCGCGACGTCGGCATCGTCAACGCGGTGACCGGTCGCGGCCGGCACACCTCGACCTCTGCCTACCTGCTGGCGCTGCCCAGCACGGACGACGCCGACGCCGGGTGGATCATCGACACCCCCGGCATCCGCTCCTTCGGCCTGGCGCACGTGCAGCCGCAGGACCTCATCGGCGCGTTCCCCGACCTGGAGGAGATGACCGAGGACTGTCCGCGCGGGTGCACGCACGGCACCGAGGAGCCGGAGTGCGGCCTCGACGTCGCGGTCGCCGCCGGGGAGGCCGACGTCGAGCGCGTGCAGTCGTTCCGGCGCCTGCTGGCCGCTCGGTCGCACGACGACTACTAGGCGGGCCCRGCCATCCGGCGCGGCGCCCGGAATGGCCCCCGCGGCGGCGCGAGCCCATAACCTGTGGCCATGCCCCCCACCGGACCCGGCCACCTCGGCGCAGGCCACGACACCTACCTGGACGACCTCCGGCTGGCCCACGTCCTCGCGGACGACGCGGACTCCCTGACCCAGGCCCGGTTCAAGGCGCTCGACCTGCACGTGATGAGCAAGCCCGACCTCACCCCGGTCACCGACGCCGACCAGGCCGTCGAGGAGGGCATCCGGCGCACGCTGTCGCGGGTCCGCTCGCGCGACGCCGTCGTCGGCGAGGAGCAGGGCTCGACCGGGCACAGCCAGCGGCGCTGGATCGTGGACCCGATCGACGGCACCAAGAACTTCGTCCGGGGCGTCCCCGTCTGGGCGACCCTGATCGCCCTGGCCGTCGACGACGAGGTGGTGCTCGGGGTCGTGTCCGCGCCCCAGCTGCAGCGCCGCTGGTGGGCGTCGCGGGGCCAGGGCGCCTGGACCGGCCGCTCGCTGCTCAAGGCGACGCAGTGCCAGGTCTCGGACGTACGCCGCCTCGAGGACGCGTCGCTGTCCTACAGCTCGCTGTCGGGATGGGACGAGCGGGACCGGCTCTCCGACTTCGTCTCCCTGTCGCGCCGCTGCTGGCGCACGCGAGCGTACGGCGACTTCTGGTCCTACATGCTGCTCGCCGAGGGGGCGGTCGACATCGCCGCCGAGCCGGAGCTCGAGCTCTACGACATGGCTGCCCTCGACGTGATCGTCCGCGAGGCCGGGGGGCGCTTCACGTCCCTCGACGGCACCGACGGCCCGTTCGGCGGCAATGCCCTGGCGACCAACGGGCACCTCCACGAGGCCGCGCTGGGCTTCCTCGGGTCCCTGCCCGACGACCACGACGACCCCGACTACCGCCCCACGGGACACGGCTCGGTGCACGACCTGCGCGGGCGGCAGACGCCCCCCACGGTCGCCGACTGAACTCCCCCTGTCCTCGGGCCCTCCGAGTGGCTAGCGTGGTGGAGCACCAACCGCGAACGCCGGAGGTGGCCATGCACATCCACGACATCCTCACCGCCAAGCCCAGCCCGCAGGTGGTGACGATCGCTCCCGACGCCTCGGTGCGCGACCTGGTCGCCCTGCTGGCCGAGCACAACATCGGGGCGCTGATCGTCAGCTCCGACGGCGCGGCCGTCGACGGCATCGTGAGCGAGCGCGACGTCGTACGCCGTCTCCACTCCGACAGCGCCGTGCTCGAGCTGCCGGTGCGCGACATCATGACCGTCGACGTGCAGACCTGCACCGGCGACGACGACGTCACCGACCTGATGCGGACGATGACCGAGCTGCGCGTCCGGCACCTCCCGGTGGTGGCCGACGGGAGCCTGACCGGCATCATCAGCATCGGGGACGTGGTGAAGCATCGCATCGGCGAGCTCGAGTTCGAGCGCGACCAGCTCGACCACTACGTCCACCAGACCTGACACCGAATGGAAGGCAGTGACATGGACAAGCCCGACGTCGACCCGCACATGGGAGACGCGCCCGCCGAGCTCGAGGTCACCGACCTCACCGAGGGTGACGGCGCCGAGGCCACGAGTGGGGCCACCGTGTCGGTCCACTACGTCGGGGTCGCGCACTCTTCCGGCGAGGAGTTCGACGCCTCCTACAACCGTGGCACCCCGTTGCAGTTCCGCCTCGGCATCGGCCAGGTCATCCAGGGCTGGGACGAGGGCGTGCAGGGCATGAAGGTCGGCGGTCGCCGTCGCATCGTCATCCCGCCGCACCTGGGCTACGGCGACCGCGGTGCCGGGGGCGTCATCAAGCCCGGCGAGACGCTGATCTTCGTGGTGGACCTGCTCGAGGTCCGCTGATTGGTGCGACTACCAGGGGACGTCGATCTCGGCGTCCCCTGCTGGTCCGCTGAGTGCCACCCGGGCCGCGGCCGGGCCCAGGGTGACGACGTCGCCGGGCACCAGCTGGCGGCCCCGGCGGGTCTCGACCTCGCCGTTGACGGTCACCACCCCGTCGGCCAGCAGCGGCTTGGCGTCCGAGCCGCTCTCGATGAGGTTGGCGAGCTTGAGGAACTGACCGAGCCGGATCGTCTCGTCGCGGATCGGGACGTCCACGCCGTGGGCGCCGGTACCGGTGTCTTCGCTCATGGGATCAGTGAACCAGCAGCGAGACAGCGTGGATCAGCACACCGACGAGTCCGCCCACGATGGTGCCGTTGATCCGGATGAACTGGAGGTCGCGGCCCACGTGCAGCTCGATGCGCCGGGCCGCCTCCTTGCCGTCCCAGCGCTCGATCGTGTGGGTGATGACCGTGGTGAGCTCCGCGCCGTAGCGCGAGATCCCGAAGACCACGACGTCGGCGGCGGTGCGGTCCAGCCGCTCCCGAAGCGAGTCGTCGGAGCGCAGCCGCCCTGCGAACGAGTTGAGCTCCTCGAGGAGCCGCTGGCGGACGGCGCCGTCGCGGTCGTGGACCGACGTCAGCAACGCGGACCGCATCGCCTTCCACAGCGAGATGGCGGTGGTCACGACCTGCGGGTGGTCGAGCAGGCGCTCCTTGAAGCGCTCGGCCCGGTCCTGGGTGGCGTCGTCGACGAGCAGGTCGTGGCCGAGCTGGGCGAGCATCGAGTCGAGGGCCGCGCGGGCGTGGTGGTCGGGGTTCGACCGGATGTCCTCGATCCAGCGGACGGCCTCGAGGTGGAGGCGGTGGGTGAGGGCCTCGTTGAGCCGCGGCGGCGCCCACCAGGGGGCACGCTCGCTGAGCACCTCGACGAACGTGTCGGGGTTGTGGACCAGCCACCGGTGCAGCTCGTCGAGGCCGAGGTCGACGACGCCGTGGTGCAGGTCGTCGCGCACCATCTCCGAGACCAGGCTGCCCAGCAGCGGGGCGAGCGGCTCCTCGCGGAAGCGCGGCACGAAGGCGTTGGTCACGAGGTCGGCGATGTGCTCGTCGCGGATCTTGCCCAGGGCGATGGCGGTGACGTCGGCCACCTCGTCCACGACGCGGCGGGCGTTGGCCGGGTCGGAGAGCCAGTCGCCCACGCGGGCGGAGATCGTCGCGGCGCCCACCCGCTCGCGGATGATGTCCTCCTGGAGGAAGTTCTCCCCCACGAACTCCTCGAGCCCCCTGCCGAGCTCGTCCTTGCGCTTCGGGATCAGGGCGGTGTGCGGGATGGGCAGCCCCATCGGGTGCTTGAACAGCGCCGTCACCGCGAACCAGTCGGCGATGGCGCCGACCATCGAGGCCTCGGCGCCCGCGTTGACGAAGCCCCAGAAGCCCTCGCGGCCCAGCGTCGCGACGTACACGACGGCGGCGAGGACCAGCAGCGACACCGCGACGGTCCGCATCCGGCGCAGGCCGCGACGGCGCGCCTCGTCGGCGCCCGGGTCGGGCGTGATCAGCGGGACCGACGGGGAGGACACCGGCGGCGACACCGGGTCGGTGGGTGGGGACTGCGCAACCATGGGCCTGATCCTCCCCCGCGGCACCACACCGGCGCACCCCGGCGTCCACCCGGAGGGGCGACGGATAGATTGCGCGCATGTCCCGCACGGTCATCACCTTCGGCACCTTCGACGTGTTCCACGTCGGGCACCTGCGCGTGCTGGAGCGTGCCGCGGCGCTCGGTGACCACCTCGTGGTCGGGGTGTCCGCCGACGCCCTCAACCTGCGCAAGAAGGGTCGGACGCCGGTCTTCAGCGAGCGCGAGCGCCTCGAGATCGTGTCCGCCCTGCGATGCGTCGACGAGGTCTTCGTCGAGGAGAGCCTGGAGCTCAAGCGCGACTACGTCCTCCGGCAGGCCGCCGACGTCCTGGTGATGGGCGACGACTGGGCGGGACGCTTCGACGAGCTCTCCGACATCTGCGAGGTCGTCTACCTCCCGCGGACCCCGGCGATCTCCACGACCGCCATCATCGAGCACATCGCTGATCTCTGACCGGCGGCCGGGTCCGACGACCGGGGATCCGACACCATCTGTCTGTAGCCTGTCGGGACGCCATCCCCGGAAGGACTCCGTGACCGACAACCCGGTGCGCACCCTCGCCACCCTCGCCCTCGCGGCCTGCCTGGCCCTCGGTCTCGTGACCCCGGCCGGCGCCGCACCGACCCCGTCGACCGCAGGCGCCCTCGGCGCTCCGTCCGTCGGTGGCGGCGCGGAGGACACCCTCGCGCTGCGGGACGAGTTCTTCGGCACGGCCACCGCCGGCGCCCGCACCTACTCCGCCCGCGCCGCCCTGCCGCGTCCCGAGTGGGACGCCTCGCTCCCGCAGGGCCGCGAGTGCACCGATCTCGTGTGCCTGCACTACGTCGGCGTCTCGGGCGACGCGCCGCCGATGGCCAGCAGCACCGGCGGCACCCCGGACTGGGTGGCCCTCACCCTCAGCACCGCCAGCGCGTCGTTCGCCCGGATGGGCCAGCTCGGCTGGCCGATGCCGCCCAGCGACCGCGGCGCCGGCGGCACCCCCCAGTTCGACATCTACCTGCAGGACCTCGGCCGGCGCGGGCTCTACGGCTACTGCGCCCCGGAGCAGGTCGTGCCCGGCGAGCGCAACGTCGCGTCGTCGTACTGCGTGCTCGACAACGACTTCGTCGAGTTCCCGCTGCCGCCCACGCCCAGCATGCGGGTGACCGTGGCCCACGAGCTCTTCCACGCCGTGCAGTTCGGGCTCGACGCCCGCGAGGACGGCTGGTTCCTCGAGGCGAGCGCCACCTGGATGGAGGAGCAGATCACCGACGACGTCAACGACAACCGTCAGTACCTGCGCCACGGCCAGCTCGGCGACCCGGGCACCCCGCTCGACACCTTCGACTCCGGCCTGGGCTCCTACGGCAACTGGATCTTCTTCCAGCGCCTCACCCAGCGCTTCGGCGGCCAGGCGGTGCGCCAGGTCTGGGCCCGCGCCGACGGCCACGTGGGTCGGCGCAACGACTTCTCCGTACGCGCGATCAAGCGGTACGTCGAGTCGCGCGGCGTCTCGTGGCCCCGGTTCTACGCCGGATTCGTCGCCGCCAACCGCACCGCCCGCTCGTCGTACGCCGAGGGGTCGTCCTACCGGCCGAGCGCACCGCAGGCCCGGGTGAGGCTCGGACGCGGCCGCGGCACCTGGTCGCGCACGGTCACCCTGGACCACCTCACCGGACAGGCCCTCTCGCTCCGCCCCTCGCCCGGCCTGCGGCGCGGTCGGG
>NZ_JBFUMD010000242.1:0-5742 GCF_054049555.1 Nocardioides sp. P5_C9_2 | reverse complement strand
GACTACCCCACAAACGGGCCGCAGGCTCAGTCGCCGATCAGGCCCTCCGGGGGCGTGCGACGCCCGGTGATCCACGCGTCGAAGAACCGGGTGAGCTCCAGCCCGCTCTCGTCCTCCCAGTGGTCGTAGGCCTGCTGCCGGGTGACCGACTGGTTGTCATGGTCGGTGAGCCAGGTGCGGGCGATCTCGAAGAACGCCTCGTCGCCCAGCTCGCGGCGCAGCTCGTCCCACATCACCGCGGGGGAGTAGTAGATGTTGGAGCCGCCGAACTGGCGCTCGTCGTACTCGCCCGGCGGGCCGTACTCGTCGCGCAGCTGCTGGTCCTGCGCGCGCCACTCCTCGATGGTCCGCGAGACGTCGTAGCCGCCGCGATCCGCCTCGTAGAGCGCCTGCATGTACATCGTCATGCCCTCGTTCATCCACACGTCGGACCAGTCGGCGGGCGAGACCTGGTCGCCGTACCACTGGTGCACGAGCTCGTGCAGGACCACCGGCGCCGAGCGCACGTAGTCGGTGTTGCCCAGCGTCAGCATCGTCTGGGTCTCCATCGCGCTCTGCGAGTCGGTGAGCACCATGCCCAGCGTGCTGAACGGGTAGGGCCCGAGCCGCTGCTCGATCCAGTCCACCGCCTTCGCGGCCACCTTGAGGTCGTCGTAGGCCAGGGGCAGGCCGCGCGGGGTCCAGTAGTCGATCGCGAGGCCGCTGCCGGACCGGTTGGAGCGGTGCGCGTAGTCACCGATCGCCAGCGTCACGAGGTACGACGACGCCGGCTCGTCGAGCTGCCAGTGCGTGGTCGTCGAGCCGTCCTTCTGCGACGTCGAGACCAGCCGCCCGTTGGCGATGCCGGTCCACGGGGACGGGACGCTCACCGTGATGTCGTAGAGCGCCTTGTCGGAGGGCTGGTCGTTGACCGGGTACCACGAGTAGGCGCCGTACGGCTCCTGCATCGTCCACACCTCGCCGCGGTCGGTGACGGTGAAGCCGAGCGTGGAGAAGTCGCGGCGGGTCGTCGGCGCCGGCTCGGGACGGGGGCTGCCGGAGTACGCCACGACCAGCTCGTGCCGGTCGCCCGCGCTCAGCGGCTCGCGGACCACGAGGGTCTTCGTCCGACGGGCGTACGCCGCCTCCTCACCGTCGAGCGTGACGCTCTCGACGTCGAGGGCGTCGGCGAGGTCGAGGCGGAAGGCCCGGGTGTCGCGGGCCGCGCGGAAGGTGAGGGTGGCCGTCCCGGTGAGGAGGCGCTCGGCCGGGGCCCAGGCGAGGTCGAGGTCGTAGAGCAGCGCGTCGACGTCCGGATGGCCGACGCCCGGGTAGACCGAGTCCTCGACGGGCGTGCTCTCGGCGAGCGCGAGGTCGGGCTCGACGGCCCCGGAGGTCGGTGCGGCGCTCGCGGGCGCCGCCTGCGACGAAGCGTCCTGCGACGAAGCGTCCTGCGACGAAGCGTCCTGCGACGAAGCGTCCTGCGACGAGGCGTCTTCCGACGACGTGGCCCCCGACGACGCCGCGCCCGACGGGTCGTCGGAGGACGATCCGGAGCAGCCGCCGAGCGCGCCGACGGTGAGCAGGCCGGCGACGGCGAGCGACGCCGTACCGCCCCGCAGGCGTCTCACGCCTCGCCCCGCAGCAGTGGCCGGGCGAGCTTGCGGCCGTGGTGGATCTGCGCCTTGACGGTGCCGAGCGGCGCGCCGACCAGGTCGGCGATCTCGTCGTAGGGCAGCCCGTAGACGTCGCGCAGCATGAGCGGCTCGACGTACTGGGGGTGGTCGCGCTCGATGGTCTCCATGGCCTCGAGCAGGTCGAGGCGGGTGCCGGCGATGACCGACGTGGTGCGCGGGTCGGGGCGCTCGTGGTGGTGCGTGCCGTCGAAGTCGGTGGGCACGGCCTGGTTCTTGAGCCGCCGGTAGGTCGAGCGGGCGCTGTTGAGGGCGACCACGTGCAGCCACGTGGTGAAGCGGCCGTTGCCGTGCCACGACCCGATCTTGGTGGCGACGTTGAGCAGCGCCTCCTGGCAGGCGTCCTCGGCGTCGCCGGAGTAGGGCAGCACCCCGCGGCACACGTTGAGCGTGCGCGGGCGGATCTCCGCAAGGAGGGTCTCGAGGGCCTCACGATCCCCGTCCCGCGCCCGGCGCGCCAGGTCATCTATGTCGTCAGGCGTCACACCTGCAACATAATGCAGGGGTGTCCACCCCCTCCTCTCTCGGCCGCTACCCGGTGCGGCGGCGCATCGGTGCGGGCGCCTTCGCGACGGTGTGGCTGGCCCACGACGACCAGCTCGACTCCCCGGTCGCGATCAAGGTGCTGGCCGACAACTGGACCGAGGACCTGCACGTGCGGCAACGCTTCCTCGAGGAGGGCCGCTTCCTGCGCCGCGTCGAGTCGCCCCACGTCGTGAGCGTGTACGACGCCGGCGAGCTGCCCGACGGGCGCCCCTTCCTCGTCATGTCGTACGCCGACCAGGGCACCCTCGCGGACCGGCTCGCRCTGTCGCCGCTCACCCGCGCCCAGGCGGTGCACGTCGTCGGCCAGGTGGGCGCCGGGCTGCATGCCCTGCACCAGCGCGGGGTGCTGCACCGCGACGTCAAGCCGGCCAACGTCCTGTTCCGCACCGTCGAGCTCGACGGTCGCACCCGGGTGACCGCCATGCTCGGCGACCTCGGCCTGGGCAAGGCGATGGACATGTCGTCGCGCCTGACGATGATCGGCGGCACCCCCCAGTTCGTCGCGCCCGAGCAGGCCCGGGGCGAGGCACTGGACGGACGGGCCGACCAGTTCTCGCTGGCCGCGCTGACCTACCTGCTGCTGGCCGGCCGGCCGCCCTACGACCACGCCTCGCTGACCGCGGCCGCCGACCCCGTGCCGGCGGCGCCGATGGGCGGCGGGCTGCCCGAGGCGGTCGAGGCGGTCGTGCACCGCGGCCTCGCCGCCGACCGTGCGCACCGCTTCCCCGACGTCTCGTCCTACGTCGATGCGCTGACGGCCGCGCTCGACGGCTCGTTCGACGGGGCCGACGAGGCCCCGACCGCGTGGATCCCGCCCGACCCGAGCCTGACCCATCTCGCCGGCGATCCACTTCCCTCCGACGAGCACGCCCCAGCGGGCGACCCGACCGGCGCGCGTCGCCGGTGGGTGCTGGTCGGCGCGGCGGCGCTGGTGGTGGGCCTCGTGGGCGGGTCCGTGCTGGAGCGGGTCGTCACGACCGAGGAGCAGCTGTTCGACGCGCTGCAGACCATCTCGGTCACCGTGCCGGAGCGCTGGACGGCCGCCGTCGACGAGGACCCGTGGACGCCCCCCGACTCCGCGGTCGAGTTCCCGGCGCTGTCCGCGGGCACCTCCGTGGGGTGGAACGGCGCCCAGGACCCCGGTCACGGCGTCTTCGTGGGCCTCCTGCGCGGCGACGACCTGCCCACCCGGATGCCGCAGCACGAGGAGTGCGTCGACCCCCCGCGGTCGCCGATCCCGGACGAGCGGGACGGCGACGACGTGCTCACCGCGATCTTCACCGGCTGCACGCTCGACGGCCGCGACGACGGGGTGACGGTCGAACGGGTCGTGCACGCCACCGCCAACCAGCTGCTGTGGGTGCAGGTGCGCGCCGAGGACCGCGGCACCGCCAACCGGGTGCTCGACTCGGTCACGCTGCACGGCATGTGAGTGCGGGTCAGAGGTCGCGCAGCAGGGAGCGCAGTGCCTCGCCGTGCCGTGCGGTGTCGAAGCGCCACGACGACTGGAACGCCCGGTAGTCGAAGCCGCCGTCGGGGTGGGCGCGGTCCGGAGCGCTCCAGAAGTAGTGCAGGTCGCTGCCGCGGGCCGCGGTGATGAGCTCCTCGTTGCGGGCGTCGTACGCCGCGTGGTTGAGCACCACGACCGGGGGGCCCTGCGCCGCGAACAGCAGGTTGAACATGCCGGTGCCCCCGAAGCCGCCCACGGCCCGGGCGTCGTGGAACAGCCGGGCCTGCTGGGGCAGGGACAGGCGTGAGGGGTCGACGACGTCGAACCCGGCCCCGGTGAACTCCTCCTCGACGTCGGCCCAGTTGTGGCACAGCCGGTGGCCGGCGTGGCGGGTGACGAAGATCCGCTCCCGGCCCGACGGGTCGGGAGCCTGACGGAGCAGCCCGTGCAGCACCCGGTCCCACACCTCGGTGAGGGCCGGGTCGATCGAGTAGGGCTCCTTGTTGTGCAGCTGCGGGGTCGCGGTGAGGAGCGTGTCGACGACCACGGGCCCCTCCAGCCACACGACGTCGTCGGAGGAGACACCGAACGCCTCGAGCACGGCGGTGTCGGGGCGGACGACGTCGCGGCCGCGGTCGCGGCGGTGCCGGCGCAGGAGCAGGCGGACGTCGGGATCGTGGCGCCTCGCCTCCCGCCACCCCCACAGCCGGGCGAGCCCCTCGGTCATCAGGTGTCCGTAGTGGCCGGAGTTCTTGTACTCGAGGAAGAAGTAGCTGCCCGCCAGGCGCGGCACGGGCGCGGTCGGCTCGCGCCGCAGGCGGGCGAACCGGGGCGTGATGTCCTGCAGCCTCTCGTTGTCCAGCGGCTGGTGCTCGAACCACTTGAAGGTCTCGGGGAGCAGGGTGGCGCCCGACGCCACGACCATCCCCTCGTGCAGCGTGATGTCGCCGCTCCAGCGGCGCACCTCGGTGGGCGGGACCCGCCACGAGGTGAGCACCTCGCCGCCCCCGGTGCCGTGCGAGGTCACGACGCGGGCCGGGGTGAAGCGCGACGCGTCGCGGTGGACGAGCACCTCCCGCTCCAGGCCGGTACGCCGCACCACCAGGTCGCTGCGCGCCTCGGACACCTTCAGCAGGCTGGCTCCGGACTTCTCGACGACCACGAAGCGGCCGTCGCGACGGACCTCGCCGACGGCCCGGCGCAGCTCACGCCGCAGCCGCGGCCGCAGCCGCACGGTCGGGCGCTCGCCGGCCGCCACGGCACGCCACTGGGCCTCGATGCGGGCCGCGGTCGCGTCGTCGGCCGCCGCGACGACGTACCGACCGCCCTCGGTGACGTGCCAGAACAGGCGTCCGGCGCGGCGCATCGCACGCCGGGGGCCGGGGTCGGTCGCATCGACCAGGGTGGCCGGGCCGGGGCGGGCCACGTCGACGGCGTCGCCCGCGCGCAGCACCACGCAGGGGCCCGGCGCGTCGCGGACGACGCGCTCGAGCTCGCGGCGCGCACGCCGCTCGTGCCAGCGGTCGCGGAGGGACATCAGGCCTGCCGCATCCCCGCGGCCACCCGGCTGATCAGCTGCCGGGCGCCGCGGGCGTCGACCTCACGGCCGGTGACGGCGATCTCGACCTCGGCGAACCCGGTGCCGCGCAGGTCCAGCCAGGTCAGGAAGCCGTGGCGGAGGAACCCCTCCGAGACGTAGGTGAACTCGAGCGTGTTGGCGGTGCGCTCGACGATCGTGAGGCGCTCCTCCTCGTCGCGGAGCTCGTCGATCCGGTCGGTGAGCACCTCCTCGATGCTGTCGTTGAGCGACTGCACCTGCTGGATGCGCAGCAGGTAGGTGTTGTCCGGGTTGCCGGCCCGCTTCCACTTCACCTGGTCGGGCGCGTCGTAGATCTTCGACCAGCCGCGGGGGACGGGGTGGACGAGCCGGAACCGCGCGTTGCCGAGCCGGCCCTCACGCATCGGCAGGTCGGACTCGAGGCCCGGGACCGACGGCTGGGCGTTGCCCGTCGGGATCGGGTCGACGGGGACGCTGGGGGACTCGGCGGCCACCGGGGTCGGTGCGCCCCGGGT
>NZ_JBFUMD010000241.1:0-5750 GCF_054049555.1 Nocardioides sp. P5_C9_2 | reverse complement strand
CAGCAAGCCCAAGCCGCCGTCGCGGCGACGCGGCTCGCCGACCCACCTGATCGTGGTCGAGGGCGACAACACCGGCGCCCGCGCCGAGCTCGACGACGCCCCGCTCCTCATCGGGCGCGGCAGCGACGCCGCCATCCGGCTCGACGACGACTACGTCTCCACCCGGCACGCCCGGGTGGCCGCGAGCGGCGAGGACTGGTTCGTCGAGGACCTCGGCTCCACCAACGGCACCTACGTCGGATCGGTGCGCATCACCCAGCCCACCACCATCGGGCTGGGCATCCAGGTGCGCATCGGCAAGACCATCCTCGAGCTGCGGAAGTAGGGTCGGCCCTCCCATGACCGGACCGCTGCGCCTGGCGTACTCCGCCATCTCCGACGTCGGACGCGTCCGTCGCGACAACCAGGACTCCGGGTACGCCGGCCCCTGGCTGCTCACGGTCTGCGACGGCGTCGGCGGGGCCGCGCGGGGCGACCTGGCCAGCAGCACCGCCGTACAACAGCTGCGCAAGCTCGACGTGGAGCCGACCGACGACCTGCTCGCCCTGGTGGCGGGCGCCATCCACCGCGCGGACGACCGGATCGGCGAGCTGGTCGAGGAGGACCCGGAGCTCAACGGCACCAGCACCACCGCCACGGTCGTGCTCTTCGACGGCAGCCGGCTCGGCGTCGGACACCTCGGCGACAGCCGGGGCTACCTCCTGCGCGGCGGCGAGCTGCGGCGGCTGACCCACGACCACACCTTCGTGCAGAGCCTCGTCGACGAGGGCCGGATCACCGAGGAGGAGTCGCGGGTGCACCCCAACCGCAACCTCATCCTCAAGGCGCTCGACGGCATCAGGCACGAGGAGCCCGACCTCTTCGAGGTCCCGGTCGAGGTCGGGGACCGCATCCTGCTGTGCAGCGACGGGGCCTGCGGCACCCTCGACGACGCTCGGATGGCCGACATCCTCGCCTCGGGCAACGCCGACTACGCCGCCGTCGAGCTGGTGCGCGCCAGCCTGGAGGCCGGCAGCAGCGACAACGTCACCTGCGTGGTGGCCGACGTGGTCGACACCGAGCCCGACCCGCCCCTCGAGCCGCTGCTGGTGGGCGCCGCCGCCGACCTGCCGCGCAAGGCGTCCGGCGGGGCCGCCGGACGCGGGCTCTTCCGGGGGCACCGCGCCGGCGACACCGGCGAGATCGACCCGGTGACCGACGCCCCCGACGGGGTCCCCGCGGACCTGCACGCCTTCGCGTCCGACCCGATCGACCCCGAGGCCCGGCGCTACGCGCCCCGCCCGCCGGTCCGTCACACGTGGCTCAAGCGCCTGCTCGTGATCGCCGCCCTCCTCGGCGTCGTCTGGGTGGCGCTGGCCGTCGCCTGGTCGTGGAGCCAGCAACAGTTCTACGTCGGCGTCTCCGACGACAAGGTGACCATCTTCCGCGGCCTCAACGCCGAGATCCCCGGTGTGGACGTCTCGCACCCCTACGAGGTCACCGACGTCGACGTCGCCAACCTCAGCGAGATCGACGCCGAGCAGGTGACCGACGGAATCGAGGCGAGCGACCTCGACGACGCCCGGGCGACCGTGGACAACTACGCCGCACGTCAGGACGTGCCCACGCAGGACGCCGGCTGATGAGCCAGGACCACACACTGATGGGATTCGTGCACCGGCGCCGCCGGGGTGCGGAGCTCTTCCTGCTCCTGCTCGCGCTCGCGGTCGGCATCGGTGCCTACGCCGCCGTCGGACTCGGCATGGAGGGCACCATCCCGGCCGACATCGTCGGGTACGGCGGGTGGCTCACCGCCCTCATCGTCATCGCGCACGTGGCGATCCGGATCTTCGCGCCGTACGCCGATCCGGTGCTGCTGCCGCTCGTCGCGGCGCTCAACGGGCTCGGTCTCGCGGTCATCCACCGCCTCGACCTCGACAACAGCAGCCAGTGCGTCGACAACGACACGTTCGCCCGCCAGCAGCTCATCTGGATGACGTTGGGCGTGGTGCTCTTCGTCGCCACCCTCGCCCTCCTGCGCGACCACCGGCTGCTGCAGCGGTTCACCTACACGACCGGCCTGGCCGCGATCGTCCTGCTGCTGCTGCCGATGGCCCCGATCGTCGGCAACACCGTCAACGGCGCCAAGATCTGGATCTCCCTCGGGCCGTTCAGCTTCCAGCCCGGCGAGGTCGCCAAGGTGCTGCTGGTGATCGCGTTCGCCGGCTACCTCGTGCTGCACCGTGACGCCCTGGCGCTGGCCGGGCGCCGGGTGCTGTTCATCGACCTGCCGCGGGGTCGCGACCTCGGCCCGATCCTGGGCATGTGGGCCGTCAGCATGTTCATCCTGGTCTTCCAGCGCGACCTCGGGTCCTCGCTGCTGTTCTTCGGGATCTTCCTGATCATGCTGTACGTCGCGACCGAGCGGGCCGGTTGGCTGCTGGTCGGCTCGGTCATGTTCGCCGTGGGCGCGTTCGCCGGGTGGCGGGTGTTCGGCCACGTCCAGAACCGCGTCAACATCTGGCTCGACCCGATGGCCTACTACGACAAGACCCCTGGCTCGGGCCAGCTCGTCGAGGGCCTGTTCGGGATGGGCTGGGGCGGTCTCATCGGCCGCGGCTTCGGTGGGGGCGCACCCTGCCGCATCCCCTACGCCGAGTCCGACTTCATCGTGCCGGCGATCGGCGAGGAGCTCGGCCTGACCGCGGTCATGGCCATCATCGTGTGCTACGGCCTGATCGTGGAGCGGGCCCTGCGGATCGCCCTGATCTCCCGCGACGGCTTCGGCAAGCTGATGGCCGTCGGCCTCGGCAGCATCTTCGCCCTCCAGGTCTTCGTGGTGGTCGGTGGCGTCACCGGCCTCATCCCGCTGACCGGCCTCACCACACCGTTCCTGTCCTACGGCGGCTCGTCGCTGGTGGCCAACTGGGTGGTGATCGCGCTCCTGCTGCGCATCTCCGACCAGGCGCGGCGCCCCGTCCCCCGCTCCAGCGCGAGCGACTCCGACACCGGCTCCGACAGCGAGTCGACCCAGGTGGTGAAGCTGAGATGAACAAGCCGATCCGCACGATCTCGCTCTTCTGCCTCGTGCTCTTCCTCGCGCTGATGCTCAACGCGACCTACCTGATGTACGTCCGCTCCGGCGAGCTCACCGCGGACCCGCAGAACCGGCGGGTCATCAACGCGGCGTTCTCCCGCGAGCGCGGCGCGATCCTGGTGGGCAAGGACCCGGTCGCGCGCAGCGTGCCCAGCGACGACAGCTACGACTTCCAGCGCACCTACCCCCAGCCCTTCAAGTACGCCCCCCTGACCGGCTACTTCTCCTACTACAGCCAGACCGGCATCGAGCGCTCCCAGAACGACGTTCTCTCCGGCGACGACTCGCGGCTCTTCGTCACTCGCCTCGTCGACATGCTGAGCAACACCGACCCCCAGGGCGGCAACGTCCAGCTCACCATCGACCCCGACGCGCAGACCGCGGCGTTCGAGGGCCTGCGGGCCCTGGGCGAGGACGTGCAGGGCGCCGTGGTGGCCATCGAGCCGACCACCGGCAAGATCCTCGCGCTGGTCTCCAACCCGACGTACGACCCCAACACCATGGCCTCGCACGACTTCAGCGCCGTGTC
Organism: Nocardioides sp. P5_C9_2; assembly: GCF_054049555.1. Taxonomy (NCBI): domain Bacteria; kingdom Bacillati; phylum Actinomycetota; class Actinomycetes; order Propionibacteriales; family Nocardioidaceae; genus Nocardioides; species Nocardioides sp. P5_C9_2. The sequence continues at coordinate 2,145 of NZ_JBFUMD010000241.1, read as the reverse complement.
GGAGACCTACAGCGCCCTCCTCGAGGACGAGGCCGAGCCGCTCATCAACCGGGGCATCAGCACCACCCTGCCGCCCGGCTCCACCTTCAAGCTTGTGACCGCGGCGGCGGCCATCGAGTCCGGTGACTACGACGCCCAGTCGATGGTGCCCGGCGGCACCTCCTTCCAGCTGCCCCAGTCGACGACCAAGGTCGGCAACGAGGGCGGCARCAACTGCGGCGGCAACCGGATCACCCTGACCCAGGCCCTCCAGGTGTCCTGCAACGTGACGTTCATGTCCCTGGCCGACGAGCTCGGGATCGACGCGATGACCGAGCAGGCCGAGAAGTTCGGCTTCAACGCCACCTCCCTGGAGGACCTCCCCGGCCAGGCGCGCTCGCTCTACCCCCCGGACATGGACCCGCCGCAGACCGCGCTGTCGGGCATCGGCCAGGCCAGCGTCACCGCCACCCCCCTGCAGATGGCGATGGTCTCGGCCGGCATCGCCAACGACGGCGTCGTGATGCGTCCGTACGTCGTCGACGAGGTCCGCGCGCCCAACCTCTCGCTGCTGGACAAGACCTCGGAGTCCGAGCTGTCCGAGGCCGTCTCGCCCAGCACCGCCGAGGAGCTGACCGAGATGATGGTCGCCACCGTCGACGACGGCACCGCCTACGCGGCCGCGATCCCCGGCGTCCGGGTGGCCGGCAAGACCGGCACCGCGGAGTCCACCGACACCCGACCGCCGTACGCCTGGTTCACCTCCTTCGCGCCCGCCGACGACCCCAAGGTGGCGGTGGCGGTGCTGGTGCAGTCCAGCGACACCGCGCCCGGCGACATCGCGGGCGGCCGGCTCGGCGGGCCGATCGCCAAGGCGGTCATGGAGGCGGTGCTCAACCCGTGACGACCACTCCTCCCGGCGGCACCCCGGAGCGCTTCGCCGACGACTCCCACCGCTACGCGCTGGTCTCCCGGATCGCGACCGGCGGCATGGGCGAGGTCTGGCGCGGCACCGACACGGTGCTGTCGCGGCCGGTGGCGATCAAGGTCCTCAAGCCGGAGTACGCCGACGACGCCCTGTTCCGCACCCGCTTCGAGACCGAGGCCCGGCACGCCGCGTCGCTCCACCACCCCGGGATCGCGGGCGTCTTCGACTTCGGCGAGGCCGCACCGGTGGACGGATCGACCTCGCCGCGCCCGTTCCTGGTCATGGAGCTGGTCGAGGGCCAGCCCCTCTCGAACCTGCTGCGACCCGACGCGCCGATGGACCCCGCGGTGGTGCGCGACCTGCTCTCCCAGGCCGCCGACGCCCTCGGGGCGGCGCACGCGGCCGGGATCGTCCACCGCGACGTCAAGCCCGGCAACCTGATCGTCACCCCGGACCGTCGCACCAAGGTGACCGACTTCGGGATCGCCCGCGCGGCGGAGGGGATGTCCCTGACCGAGACCGGCCAGGTGATGGGCACCCCGGCGTACATCTCGCCCGAGCAGGCCGAGGGCAAGCGGGCCACGAGCGCCTCCGACGTCTACGCCCTCGGGGTCGTGGCCTTCGAGTGCCTGGCGGGGCGCAAGCCGTTCCTCGCCGACACGCCCGTGGCCACCGCGATCGCGCACCTGCGCGAGCCGGTGCCGGACCTGCCCGACGCCGTGCCGGCCGACCTCGCCGCCGTCGTGCGCCGCTCGATGGCGAAGGACCCCGCCGAGCGGTACGCCGACGGCGCGGCCTTCGCGGCCGCGCTGCGCGACCCGTCGAGCGTCACCGGCGCCACCACGGTCGTGGCCCCCGTCGTCGCGCCCGGACCGGTCGCCGACGACCCGACCCGCACCCAGGTCATCGCACCCGTCCCGGCGGCCCCGGTCCCGGCGCGTGCCGACGACGAGCGGCGCTCCGGCGGCCTGCCCGGGTGGCTCCCGTGGGCGCTCATCGGGCTCGGGCTCGTGGTGGCCGCCCTCGTCGCGATCCAGGTCCTCGGCGACGACCCCGCGACCGACGACACCCCGGACCGACCGACCCCCTCGCAGACGACCAGCCGCACGCCCAGCGAGACCCCGTCCGACACGCCGTCCGAGACCCCGACCGAGACGCCCACCGAGACGACCGTCGAGGTCGACGAGGCGGCGTACATCGGACGCGACGTCAAGGACGTCGAGGCGGCGCTCAAGGAC
>NZ_JBFUMD010000240.1:0-5770 GCF_054049555.1 Nocardioides sp. P5_C9_2 | reverse complement strand
GGCCGGCCGCCAGCTCCTCGGCGTCGGCCGCGATGACCACCAGCTCTGCCGGGGTCAGCACCACCGTCGGCACGGCGAAGCCGCGGTCTGCGGCGAACGCCTCCTCGAGGTCCGCGGCGACCCTCGTCGTCGAGCGCCGGCCGGAGGTCAGGCGCACGTTGCCGGTGTTGATGTAGGTCTCGACGTCCCGCGCGCCGGTCGACTCGACGGCCGCGCGGATGGCGTCCTTGGGGAACTTGCGGGTCGCACCGAGGTTGATCGCCCGGAGGAACGCCACGTAGGTCGGCATGCGGGCATTCTGCCGGGTCATGACCCCGTCCGCGGGCGGGTCTAGGGTGGCAGGCATGAATCTTCGAGCGATCACCAGCGGACTCGGCGTGGCAGCGCTCGCCCTCGCCATCAGCGGCTGTGCGTCGGACACCGAGACGACCACCACCGACAGCGGCGCCAAGCTCATCAGCGCCGACAAGCTCACCGTGTGCACGCACCTGCCCTATGAGCCGTTCGAGTACACCGAGGGCGGGGACGTCGTCGGCTTCGACATCGACATGATGGACCTCGTCGCCAAGGAGCTCGGCGTCACGACCGAGGTGTTCGACACCCCCTTCGAGGGCATCCAGTCCGGCCAGTCCCTCAACACCGGCAAGTGCGACGTCGCCGCCGCCGGCATGACGATCACCGACGACCGCGCCCGGGTCATCGACTTCTCCGAGCCGTACTTCGRCGCGACCCAGGCGCTGCTGGTGGCCAAGGACTCCGGCATCGCCTCGCTCGAGGACCTCTCCGGCAAGACCCTCGCCGTCCAGGAGGGCACCACGGGCGAGATCTACGCCAACGACAACGCCCCCGACGACGTCGAGATCCGGTCCTTCGAGGACCTCGCCCTGCTGACCACGGCCGTCAAGACCGGCCAGGTGGACGCGGGCATCAACGACAACGGCGTGCTCTTCGACTACGTCCAGGACAACCCGGACACCGAGGTCGCCACCGAGTTCGACACCGGTGAGCAGTACGGCTTCGCGGTGAAGAAGGACGGCAACGACGAGCTCCTGGCCACGATCAACGACGTGATCTCGTCCGGGCAGGACGACGGCACGTACGACGAGGTCTACAAGAAGTGGTTCGGCGAGGCGCCGGCCCAGTGAGCYCCATGAGCCCCCGGCAGCGCGCCCGGGTCAACCGCCTCGTCCAGTACGCCGTCCTGGCGCTGCTGGTGCTGGCGTTCGTCCTGGTGGCCGACTGGGGGCAGCTCCGCACGGCGTTCTTCGACACCGAGGTCCTCCGCGGGATGGTCCCGGAGATCTTCACGGTGGCCCTGAAGAACACGCTCATCTACACCGCGTGCGCCTTCCTCTTCGGGCTCGTGCTGGGGCTGCTGCTGGCCCTGATGCGGCTCTCGCCGGTGGCGGCCTACCGGTGGCTGGCCACCGCGGTCATCGAGTTCTTCCGCGGGGTCCCGGCCCTGGTGGTCTTCATCGCGTTCGCCTTCGGCATCCCGATCGCGTTCCCCGGCCGCGAGATCCCGGGCGGCAACCTCGGCACGGTGACCATCGCGCTGGGCCTGGTCGGTGCGGCGTACATGGCCGAGACCATCCGGGCCGGCATCCAGGCGGTGCCGAAGGGCCAGATGGAGGCCGCGCGGTCCCTGGGCATGTCGCACTCGCGGGCGATGATCAGCATCGTCGTGCCGCAGGCCTTCCGCATCGTCCTGCCGCCGCTGACCAACGAGCTGATCCTGCTCACCAAGGACTCCTCGCTGGTCTACATCCTCGGCCTCGCGGCCAGCGGCTTCGAGCTCACCAAGTTCGGTCGCCAGGAGCTCAACGAGACCAACAACCTGACCCCGCTGGTCGCGATCTCGCTGTGCTACCTGCTGATCACGGTGCCGCTCGCGATCGTCGTACGCCGCCTCGAAGCCCGCGCAGAGAGGGCCCGCTGATGACCACGCCCACCCCTGAGTCGAACCGCTCCGACGCGGCGATCGACGTCCAGGACCTCCACAAGTACTTCGGCGAGAACGAGGTGCTCAAGGGCATCGACTTCCACGTCAACGCAGGCGAGGTCGTGTGCGTGATCGGCCCGTCCGGCTCGGGCAAGTCGACGCTGCTGCGCTGCGTCAACATGCTGGAGACCCCGACGAGCGGCAGGATCTTCGTCGAGGGCGACGAGATCACCGACCCCGACGCGGACGTCGACAAGCTGCGTGCGCGCATCGGCATCGTCTTCCAGAGCTTCAACCTGTTCCCGCACATGACGGTGCTGCGCAACCTCACCATCGCGCAGGAGAAGGTCGCGGGACGCAAGAAGGCCGAGGCCGTCGAGATCGCCCGGGCCAACCTGGCCAAGGTCGGCCTCTCGGAGAAGGAGTCGGCCTACCCCGCCCACCTCTCCGGCGGCCAGCAGCAGCGGGTCGCAATCGCGCGGGCGCTCTCCATGCAGCCCGACCTGATGCTCTTCGACGAGCCCACCTCCGCGCTCGACCCCGAGCTGGTCGGCGACGTGCTGGCCGTCATGAAGGACCTCGCGGCCGAGGGCATGACGATGATGGTCGTCACCCACGAGATGGGCTTCGCCCGCGAGGTCGGCGACAAGCTGGTCTTCATGGACGGAGGCGTCATCGTCGAGGAGGGCGACCCGGCCACCGTGCTGGCCGACCCCCAGCACGAGCGCACCCAGGCGTTCCTCTCCAAGGTGCTCTGACCCTCCGGTCCCGGCTCACCTGAGCCATCCGCGCGCCGCGCCGGTGATGGCGGACGTCAGGTCCGCCATCAGTGGCGACTCGAGGCGCCAGTGCTGCCAGAAGAGGGGTACGTCGGTGTGCCGGCCGGGCACGATCTCGACCAGCCGTCCGGCGTCGAGGTCGGCCCGGACCTGCACCTCGGGGATCATCCCCCACCCCATCCCCCGGCGGACGGCGTTGTCGAACTCCCCCACCGACGGGATCCACGTGACCGGCGGTGTCAGGTGCCGACGCGTCACCTTGCGCAGGAAGTCGTGCTGCTGGGTGTCGTTGCGGTCGAAGGCGATGAGCGGTACCCGCCCCAGGGCCGCCGCGGAGGACCCGTCCGGGAGGTGCGACTCGACCCAGACCGGGGTGGCCACCGCGCGGTAGCGCATCGAGCCCAGCCGCAGGACGCGGCAGCCTGGCACGGGCCTCGGGTCGGAGGTGACCGCGGCCATCACGTCGCCACGGCGCAGCCGCTCGGTGGTGCGCGACTGGTCCTCGCGGACGATCTCGAAGGTGACCCGGTGGGCGGCCTGCACCTCGACGAGGGCGTCGATGAGCCACGTGTAGAGGGCGTCGGCGTTGACCGCGATCGGCACCGCCGCGAAGGGATCGTCCTCCCCCGGGTCCTCTCCCTCGAGCAGCTCGGCCACCGCCTCCCGCTCGAGCAGCTCGGTCTGGGCCGCGAGCCGGACCAGCACCTGGCCGGCCTCGGTCGCCTCCAGGGGCTTGACCCGGTGCACCAGCACCCGACCGACGTGGGTCTCCAGCGCCTTGATGCGCTGGCTCACCGCGGACGGGGTCACGTGCAGCTCCCGGGCGGTGGCCTCGAACGTGCCGAGCCGGACCGCGGTCGCCAGTGTGCGCAAGGCCACGGGGTCGATCTGGGTGACATCTTTCATACTAAGAGAGTCTAATGATTCCTCAGAATACTTCGCTGGATTGAGGATGCATCCCGGCCTAGCGTTCTGCACATGTTCAGCATCTTCCTCACCGGTGTCCTGACCGGTCTCGCCCTGATCGTCGCCGTCGGCGCCCAGAACGCCTTCGTCCTCCGCCAGGGGATCCGCGGCGAGCACGTGCTGCCGGTGATCGTCGTCTGCATGCTCTCCGACATCGCCGCCCTCACCGCCGGCGTGGCCGGCTTCGGTGTCGTCCTGGAGCGCTGGCCCGGCGTGCTGCCGGTCGCGCAGATCGGCGGCGGCCTCTACCTACTGGCCTTCGGGGTCCAGTCGGCGATGCGCGCCTGGCGTCCCGTGGCGCTCGACGCCGAGGGCGGCACGACGATGTCCGTAGGGCGCGCGGTCCTGCTCACCCTCGCCCTCACGTGGCTCAACCCGCACTTCTACCTGGACGCCGTCGTCATGCTCGGCACGGTCGCCAACAGCTTCGGCGACCACCGCTGGTGGTTCTGCGCGGGCGCGATCGTCTCCAGCCTGGTCTGGTTCCCCACGCTGGGCTTCGGTGCGCGCGCGCTGCGCGGCGTCTTCGCCCGACCGTCGGCCTGGCGGGTGCTGGACTCCGGCATCGCCGTGATCATGGGCGCCCTCGGCGTCGGGCTGCTGGTGCACTGACCATTCGGTCTCCGGGCTGCGCGCCCGCGCGCCGGCTACTCGGGCGCGGCGAAGGCCAGGTCCCGCTCGGCCAACGCCTCACGCAACCTCCCGATCGCGAGCGGGCCGACGCCGTGGAGGGCGACCAGCTCGGTCTCCGTGCGCTCCGCCACCTGCTCGAGGGTGGTGATCCCCGCCGCCCGCAGCGCACGGGTGGYGGGGGCGCCGATCCTGGGGATCGGGGTCCCGCTCGGCCGGGGCGCACGCGCCCGGGGCTCGGCCAGGGCCGCGTCGACGACCGCGCGGCCGCGCGGTGACAGCAGGTAGCCGATGTCGAGGGACTCGGTCAGCCCGAGCTCCTTGAGCTTGCGGACGTCCTTCTTGAAGTCGGCGGTCTCGCGCCCCACCCGGGCCGCCAGGTCGGGGGCGCGGACCGTGGGGTTGAGGTCGATGAGGTCCAGGGTCTMGCGGGTCCACGCGCCGTACGACGACGCCTGGTCGAGGCGCGCGAGCCGGGCGTCGATCACCGCGATCTCGTCCGCGTCCGGGACGGACTCCCGCAGCGCCTCACGGGGGTCCGGGCCCGCCCAGACCAGCCCGATCCGCCAGGCCGGCTCCTCGGGACGGGCAGCCAGCGCCTCGCGAAGCGCCGCCAGCGACGGGGCGCCCGCGCGCCGGGCGTCCTCGGCGGTGATCCGGCCGGCCCGCTCGATCGAGGTCACCTCGACGACGCCCACCGACGTACGCATCCTGGTGCCCACCACCACCCGCGGCCGCGCCCACCGGCGGAACGCGAGGTCGACGGTGCCTGCCTTGATCGCCGCCAGCTCGGCGGGCCGGATCATCATGGGAGGAGCCTGTCAGTCCACGCGCAGGATGTCGCCCGGCTGGCACTCCAGCACCCGGCAGATCTGGGTCAGGGTGGAGAACCGCACCGCCTTCGCGCGCCCGTTCTTGAGGACGCTGAGGTTGACCACCGTGACGCCGACGCGGTCGGCGAGCTCGGTGAGGGTCATCCCGCGATCGGCGAGCACGGCGTCGAGGTGGACCGTCACCCCGTGCGGTTCCTCCACCTCGCGCCCCGTGGCGGCCCGTCGCACCATCAGATCGTCGCCTCGACGTCGTGGCGCAGGTCCACGGCCTGGGCCATCACCCGCTCGAGGGCCAGCAGGGCGATGCCGAGGAGCACCAGCAGCCAGGGAGCGTCTCCGGAGGAGAACAGCACCAGCCCCTCCTCGGTCATCCGGTTGAGCAGCGCGGCGTTGACGAAGCCGGTCACCACGAAGTCGAGGGCGGCCCAGCCGAGCAGGAGTCCACCCAACATCCGCAGCCCCGCCGGGACCCGGTCGGCGAAGACGCCCTCGCGCCGGGCGCGGCGCAGCAGCCGCCAGAGCAGCGCGAAGAAGAGCAGCGGCGCGACGACCCACACGGTCAGGCCGACGCCGGCGAGGGCGCGCGTGGCTCCGTCGGGATCGGGGTCACAGATCTGCAC
>NZ_JBFUMD010000239.1:0-5775 GCF_054049555.1 Nocardioides sp. P5_C9_2 | reverse complement strand
CTCGGGCACCAGGCCCAGGGCCCGGCTGCCGGCGCCCACGCCGCTCGCGACGGGTGAGCCGAGGTGCGGGGTGCCGAGAGTCACCACGTCGGTGACGCGGTCGACCCAGCGGTCGTCGCAGTCGTCCACCACGTCGGCGGCCGCGCGCGCCACCAGGCCCCCCATGGAGTGGCCGACCAGCGCGATCCGCTCGACCGGGACCGGCCAGGACCGGGTGAGCTGCTGGAGCACGGCGGTCAGGGCGGCGCCATTGGCCCGCAGCGTGAGCCCGGTGTTGGTGCGCAGCATGACGGGGGTCCAGCCCTGCCCGGCGAGCGCCTCGGCGTACGTCGTCCCCACCTCGTCGCGATGCCGGCGCCAGCTGGACTCGTCCTCGCAGAGTCCGTGGAGGAACACCACGACCCGACTTGTCGCACCCGGGTACGCCCCCCGCACGCCCTCCGCCGTCAGGTCGACGTCGCGACCGTCCACCCGCACCGCCATCGGGATCGACCACTGCGGTYGCTCCTCGGCGAGCCGGTCCCCGATCAGCCCGTTGACCGCCGCCCGCACGAAGCGACCCCGGGGATGGTCGTCCAGCCGGCCGCCGGCACGCGCGTCCAGACCCGCTGTGGCTGCCGCGTCGAGGCCCCGGCCGGCGGCCCGCAGGCCGTGGCCGACCCCGGCGTACACGCCCGACGCGACCGTCCGGTGCACCCGGCCCGGCAGGGCCGATGCCGGTCCCAGCGACCGGTCGAGGATCCCGTGGACCCGGTCCACGAACGCGAGGTGGGTGTCGCGGACCGTCTTCACGCCCAGGTCGTCGACGACCTCGGCCACCAGGGACAGGGCGTCGAGCACCCCGGGTCCGGCGGTGGCGTGGCTGCGCGTGGGCATTCGACCAGCGTAATCGCCGAGTGGACACCTGTGCACCCATGCCCGGCGTCGACTGCGCCACACTCGCAGGATGCACGAGGGCGTGTGGCGACACCCGCTCGTGGCGTCGACCTTCCGCCCCGCCTGCGCGACCGGATGCGCGAGGTGGCCGGGCGGGTCGAGGACCTGGCGCGCGACTTCGCCGCACTCCCCCACGCCGCCAGCCACGGGACCGCCTGCCCCGGCCGTCGAGGGTCTGGCCGTCGACCCCGACGTCGTACGTCGCAGGCACGCCCTGACCCTGGTGCTCTTCTGTGCCCTGCCGTCCCTGCCGCTCGACGCGACCGACTCCTGACCGGAGCAGCCGGACGCGCGCGACAGGGCGTCCGGATCGCTCCGGACGCCCCGTCGTGGCGGTACTGGGTGCTGCGGGCCGATCAGGCCTGAGCGGGCTCCTCGCCCGACTCGGCCGACTCGGCGGAGTCGTCCGTCTCCGGGGCCGCGTCGGCCTCGGCTGCGGGCTCGCCGATGGTGCCGTCGGGCTGCAGGTTCTTCAGCTCGACCACGTTGCCCGAGGCGTCCTTGACGGTCGCCGTCTCGACGATCGCGGCCAGCGCCTTGCCGCGCAGGATCTCCTGCACGAGCTCGGGGATGTGGTTGTGCTCGAACATGTGGTTCGCGAACTCCTGCGGGTCCTGCCCGGACTGCTGGGCACGTCGCACGAGGTGCGAGGAGAGGTCCTGCTGGTCGACGCCGAGCTCTTCCTTCTTCGCGATCGCGTCGAGGATGAACTGCGCGGCGATGGCGTCACGGACCCGGCGGTCGAGGTCGGCCTCGAACTCCTCGGTGGTCTGGCCCTCGTCCTCGAGGTACTTCTCCATCGTCAGCCCGGCGTAGACGAGCTGCTGCTCGACGTTCTCGCGGCGTGCGTTGAGCTCGTCGGTGACCATGGTCTCGGGGAGCGGGATGGAGACCTTCTCGAGCAGGGCCTCGAGGACGGCGTCGCGCGCGGCGGCAGCCTGCTCGAGGCGCTTGCCGCGACCGAGACGCTCACGCACGTCGGCGGTGAGCTCCTCGGCGGTGTCGAACTCGGAGGCCATCTGCGCGAACTCGTCGTCGACCTCGGGCAGCTGCTGCTCCTGCACGCCGGTGACCTTGACGGTGACGTCGACGGCCTCGCCGACCAGGTCACCGCCCACGAGCTCGGAGGCGAAGGTCTTCTCGTCGTCGGCCTTCATGCCGACCAGGGCCTCGTCGAGCCCGTCGAGCATGCCGCCGCGACCGACCTTGTAGGACATGCCGGAGACCTCGCCGCCCTCGACGGCCTCGCCCTCCTTGGCCGCGGTCAGGTCGATGGTGACGAAGTCGCCGTCGGCGGCCTCGCGCTCGACCTCGGTCAGGGTGCCGAAGCGCTCACGCAGCGCCTGGACCTGCTCCTCGACGTCGGCGTCGGAGATCTCGATGTCCTCGACCTCGGCCTCGAGGCCCTCGTAGGAGGGGAGCTCGAACTGCGGCTTGACGTCGACCTCGGCGGTGAACTCCAGGGCGTCGTTGTCCTCGAACTTGGTGACCTCGATCTCCGGCTGGGCCAGGGGCTCGAGCTCGTTCTCCTGCAGCGCCTCCATGTACTTCGCCGGGACGACCTCGTTGATCGCCTCGTCGAGGACGGCCCCACGACCGACCTGACGGTCGATGACCGCCGGGGGCACCTTGCCGCGGCGGAAGCCGGGCACGTTGATCTGCTGAGCGATCTTCTTGTACGCCGCGTCGAGGCTCGGCTTGAGCTCCTCGAAGGGCACCTCGACAGTCAGCTTGGCCCGGGTCGGGGTCAAGTTCTCGACGGCGCTCTTCACAGGTTGTCTCCTCAATGTCTTCGTGGTCCCGGTCTTCTTCGTCCCGCGCGGTGCGCGGGAACCGGAGTGGTCGTCGGGGCGACAGGCGCAGTGCGCCCATCGGTCTCCCGGCCTCAGTGCAGCCTACTGGCCCCGCGACACGCCCCCGAAATCGCCCGATCGCCGCTGTCACGGGCGGGACGTGAGAGGCGGGTGTGCCGGACGGAGCGGTCGGGGCGACAGGACTCGAACCTGCGGTCTCCTGCTCCCAAAGCAGGCGCGCTAGCCACTACGCTACGCCCCGTCAAGTGGGCCTTCTCCGGGAGGAGACGGCCTGCTTGGAGCGGATGACGGGAATCGAACCCGCGTGATCAGTTTGGAAGACTGAGGCTCTACCATTGAGCTACATCCGCATGCACGGGGCCGCCTCCCCGTGGACCCCGGACCCGTGGTCCGGCGGGCAGGTCTCCGCGCGGTGTCATGGTGCCACACGGGTCCACCGCAGCCACCACCGACTCGTCGGCCGGCCGGGCCGGACCCGCGTGTCAGCGCCGGTGGACCAGCAGCAGGGCTCGGTCGTCGTTGCGCGACCCGAGCGCCCCGATGAGCCGCGCGGCGCCGCCCTCGAAGTCCCCCCGCAGCAGGCGCTCGGCCTGCCCCAGCATCCGGTCGACCCCGAGCATGATGTCGCGGTCGGACGTCTCGACCATGCCGTCGGTGTAGAGCAGCATCGCGTCGCCGTGCTTCATGACCCCCTCGACGCTGTCGTACGACGTCCCCTCGATGAGGCCGAGCACCGGGCCCTCGGCCTCCAGCACCGACCACCGTCCGGAGCCCGCGGCACGCAGCGCGGCCGGCGGGTGGCCGGCGGAGCGGATCTCGAAGCGTCCGGTCTGCAGGTCGAGGGAGAGGTGGACTGCCGTCGCGAAGCCCTCGTCCCAGTCCTGGTCGAGGAGGAAGTCGTTGGCCGCCACCAGGAACTCGTCGGGCGGCAGGGCCCGCAGCAGGCCGCCGAGCGCACCCGAGAGCAGCAGGGCGCGGGTTCCGGCGCCCTCGCCCTTGCCGGAGACGTYGACCACCGCGACGTCGAGGCGATCGTCGTGGCGCGCCGCGACCACGAAGTCCCCGGCGAACGCCGTACCACCGGCGGAGCGCAGCTCGCTGCCGACGTGCCAGGTGTCGGGCAGGGCCGGGATGCGGCCCTGCTTGAGGATGCGGTCGCGCAGGTCGACGAGCATCGACTCCCCCCGCAGCCCGCCGACGCCGAGCCGGGAGCGCCGGAAGCTGGAGAGCAGGATGATGAAGCCGATCGCGAACACCACCAGCACCGTCATCGCGATGCGCTGGTTGATGTTGGGCTGCTGGGGCACGAGCACGGCCACCAGCAGCAGCACGAACACCACGAACCACGGCAGCTGACGCGGCCCGAGCACCAGGCTGCCGACCACCATCGGCACGATCAGAGCGGCGAAGGGCACCCAGTCGGGGACCTTCCAGATGCCGACCGCGAGACCCACGGTGACGGCGACGAGCACGACGAGCGTGAGCGAGTCAGGCGGCAACCTGCGCATGATCCGCGCCTCGAAGCGCCGGCCGGCGCGCTGCGCGCCGGATCGGGAAGTGCTCATGTCCTCGGTCCTCGCGCGGGCTGTTGCGACGACTGTACGGCCCGGGAGCGGAACCTGGGCTGACATCGCGGACACCAGAAGACATTGCGTCCGGCGAGCACCTCGGTGCGCACGACGGAGCCGCACACCAGGCACGGCTGCCCCGTGCGCCGGTAGACGTAGACCTCGCCACCGTGGTCGTCGACGCGCGGGGGGCGACCCATCGCCTCCGGCGTGTGCTCGGGGCGCACGGTGTCGATCCGGTTGGCCACGACGCCCTCGGCCATCAGCACGACGAGGTCGTCCCAGACGGCTCGCCACCGGCCGATCCGGAGCGTGGCGCCGGGGCGCTGCGGGTGGATGCCGTGCCGGAACAGCACCTCGGCCCGGTACACGTTGCCGACCCCGGCCAGCACCGCCTGGTCCATCAGCAGGTCGCCGATCGGTCGTTGGCTGGCCTTGATGCGTCGCCACGCCCGCTCGGGGTCGGCGTCGGGTCGCAGCGGGTCGGGACCGAGCCGGGCGATGATCTCGTCGCGTCGTGCCGGACCGATCAGCTCACACTGCGTGGCGCCGCGCAGGTCGGCGTACGCCGTCGCCCGGCCGGGCTCCTCCGAGGGCAGGGTCACGAGGCGCAGTCGCACCTGGCCGACCGGCGGTGGTACCTCCCCGACGCCGACGTGCACGTCGAAGGTGCCGATGAGCCCGAGGTGCACGTGCACGAGGTGGTCGTGCTCGAGCTCCACGAAGAGGTGCTTGCCCGCGGCGTCGGCCCCCAGCAGGACGCTGCCGTCGACGACCGCGGCGTCGGCCGCGAAGCGACCCTGCGGGCTCCCGACGTGGACGCGGCGGCCCGCGAAGGCGGCGTCGAGGTCGGTGGCGAGCCGGCGGAGGGTGTGCCCCTCAGGCACCCGCGGAGCCCTGCAGGGCCGAGGGGGGCAGGGGCGGCAGCTCGCCGCTCGAGTCGTAGGCGGAGAGCTGGGCGATGCGACGCACGTGCCGCTCCTCGCCGCTGAACGGCGTGGACAGGAAGACCTCGACGAAGCGCACCATGTCCTCGACGGGATGCATCCGACCGCCGACGGAGACGACGTTGGCGTCGTTGTGCTCGCGAGCCAGTGCCGCGGTGGCCTCGGACCAGACCAGGGCGCAGCGGATGCCCTCGACCTTGTTGGCGGCCATCTGCTCGCCGTTGCCGGAACCGCCGATGACGACGCCGAGGCTGTCGAGCCCCTCGGCCCGGTCGGCGGCGACGCCCTCGGCGGCCCGCAGGCAGAAGCACGGGTAGTCGTCGAGGGCGTCGTAGACGAAGGGGCCGTGGTCGACGACCTCGTGGCCCTGGTCGACGAGCCACGTCAGGAGGTGGTCCTTGAGCTCGAGGCCGGCGTGGTCGGAACCGAGGTGTACGCGCATGGCACCAGTCTCTCAGCCCGGACAGGCCCTCACGCCAGGTGCTGGTCCACGAACCCTGAGACCTGCCT
>NZ_JBFUMD010000238.1:0-5785 GCF_054049555.1 Nocardioides sp. P5_C9_2 | reverse complement strand
GGGTGACGTGGTCGACGTGCGGCTCGCGGTCGGTCGGTAGGCGCGGCTACCGGTCGACGGCCCCGGCGCCCGCGCCGACGACGTGCAGGGTGACGTCCCGCAGGACCCCGGCGTCGGCGACGGCAGTCAGGTAGGTGCAGTGCGGTTGCCGCCGGCGGTCCGTGGGCGAGCCCGGGTTGAGCAGCCGCAGGCCAGTGTCGCTGGTGGTGTCCCACGGGATGTGGCTGTGGCCGAAGACCAGCACGTCGACGTCGGCGTACAGGGCACTGCACCGCACCTCGCGGCCCTGGGAGGGACCGGTCTCGTGCACCACCGCGAACCGGACGCCGTCGAGCTCGACGCGCGCGACCTCGGGGAGGCGCTCGCGGAAGGCGCCGTGGTCGTTGTTGCCCCACACCCCGACGAGTCGCCGAGCCCTGGCCTCGAGCTCGTCGAGGAGGCGCTCGTCGACCCAGTCGCCGGCGTGGACGACCACGTCCGCGTCCGCCACCGCGTCCCACAGCTGCGTGGGGAGGTCGCGCGCCCGCTTCGGCACGTGGGTGTCCGCCATGATGAGGAGCCGGGTCGACATGCCCTCAGTAAACAGACACCGCGTCACGGTCCGCGCTGGACGTCGACGTGACGGGCCGGTCGTGCCAGAGTGCGACGCATGTCGAAGGTCGCGATCGTCGGTGCGGGCGCCGTGGGTACGGCGATCGCGTACGCGGCGCAGATCCGCGGGGTGTGCCGGGAGCTGGCGCTCTTCGACCTCAACGCCTCCAAGGTGCGTGCCGAGGTGCTCGACCTCAACCACGGCCTCCAGTTCACGCCGACGGCGCGGATCACGGGCAGCGACGACCTGGGGGTGTGCGCGGGCGCCGACGTCGTCGTGATCACGGCGGGCGCGAAGCAGAAGCCCGGCCAGACCCGTCTCGACCTCGCGGCCGCCAACGTGGCGATGTGCCGCGAGCTGGTGCCGGCCCTCGTCGGGCTCGCGCCCGACGCGCTGCTGCTGGTGGTGACCAACCCCGTGGACGTGGTGACGTACGCCGCGCTGCAGCTCTCCGGCCTGCCTCCAGGTCGGGTCTTCGGCTCCGGCACGGTCCTGGACTCGTCCCGGCTGCGCTTCCTGATCGCCGAGCAGACGGGCGTGGCCGTCCAGAACGTGCACGCCTACATCGCCGGCGAGCACGGTGACTCCGAGGTGCCGCTGTGGTCCACGGCGACGATCGGCGGCGTGCCGGTCCAGGACTGGGGGTCGGGCGAGGGTCGGCTGGACGACGCGGCGCGGGCGCGCATCCACGAGCGCGTGGTCACGGCGGCGTACGAGATCATCGCGGGCAAGGGAGCGACCAGCCTCGCCATCGGTCTCGCGGTGTCGCGGATCCTCGAGGCGGTCCTCCACGACGAGCACCGCGTGCTCCCCGTGACGTCGCGGCTCGACGGCGTGCACGGGCTCTCCGACGTCTGCCTCTCCATGCCGTCGGTCGTCGGACGCTCGGGTGTCGAGAGCGTGCTGGCCACGCCGCTCGACGACGAGGAGGAACGCCAGCTCATCGCCTCGGCACAGGCCGTGCGGGCCGCGGCGCGGAGCCTGGGGCTCTAGGTGTCGGTGCGGCCCGCGGAGGACGCGGAGGTCACGGAAGCCGGACGGTGGCTGCTCGGGACGCGCGTCGACTGGATGGACCTGGTCCGGTACGGGCCGCCGGGCTTCGAGGTGTACGTGCGGATCGCCTTCGCCGAGGAGCCCGAGGACGACACCCTCCGCTCGGCCCTGGTGACCCTCGCYGGCCACACGACGACGCCGGACGCTGCCTACGCCGCGATCTGGGAGGGGTGGACGAGCCAGGATCCCGCTCCTCCCGCCCCGCGCCTGCGCATCCCGAACCGGACGATGGTGCTCTTCACCGGTCCGGTCGGGGTGGTGCGGGATGCGCCGACGCTGGCATGGCACGGGTCCGCGGCGGAGGGCTACCAGGAGCCGCATCTCGTGTGGCCTCAGGACCGCGCCTGGTGCCTGGCGTGCGAGGTCGACGAGGAGATCGAGTTCACGGTCGGGTGCGCGGAGCCGGCGGCGCAGGCGCTGACGGCCGCGCTGCCCGGCGCCGTGCGACGCGTGGGGTACGGGGAGCAGACGCCGCTCTACCGGGACTGACCGGGCAGTTCGGGCGCGCTGGATCGTGCCGACCGGGCAGTTCGGGCGCGCTGGGGTACGCCGACCGGGCAGTTCGGGCGCGCTGGGGTACGCCGCGGGAGCCCGCCGAGGCGGGTTCGCGAGGTGTACGTCGTGCTCGGCGCTCCTGCGTGTCCACCCGAGTCGTCGGCGAGCTCCCGGCGCGGCGAGGATCCCCCATTGTGAGGATGTCACTCGAACACCTGTTCGACTATCGTTGTCCTCAGATGCCGGACCCGCTCGGAGGGCCGGCGACACGGGGATCTGCGGGGGGCTGGGATGACGAGTGGACACCTGGTCCAGGACGCCGTCGAGGCGATCTCAGCGGCGCTGGACAAGGTCGCCGGCGTCGAGCTGCTGTACCTCGCACCGGCCGAGAAGGCGACCGCGCTGGTCGAGCTGGCGCGGCTGGAGTCGCGRGTSACGTCGACCCGGCTGCGGYTGCTGGCCGTCGCCGACGACGTCGCCGAGGAGGCCGGCGACCGGGATGTGGCGGCGTGGTTCGGSCGSACCGTGCACTGYGAYCGYGGCCCGGCCCGCCGGGACATGACGCTCGCCCGCTCACTCGAGCAGCGGTGGACCCTGTTGGCCGACGGGCACGCGAGTGGGGAGGTGTCGACCGCGCAGGCCGATGTCATCGCCCGAGCTCTCGATGATCTGCCCGACGACACCCCSACCGACRTCGTGAGCARGGCGGAGCGGGTGCTGGTCGAGCACGCCGCGACCTTCACCCCCCGAGAGCTCCGTGTCCTGGGCAGCCGGATCCTCGACGTCGTCGCCCCCGAGGTCGGGGAGGACCAGGAACGCCGCAAGCTCGAGGACGAGGAACGCAAGGCCAGGAAGGCGACGTCGCTGACGACGCGGTCGCACGGGGACGGGACCACCAGCATCCGGATCCGGGTGCCGGACGCCACCGCCGGCCGGCTGCTGACGTACCTGCACGCGTGGACCAACCCCCGCAAGAAAGACAGCTCACACAGCAGCGATGGCGACCAGAGTTCGCTGCCCTACTCCACCCGCCTCGGGCACGCGTTCTGTGCGCTGCTCGAGCACCTCGACCCGACCAAGCTGCCGGTCCACGGCGGCACCGCGACCGCAGTCGTCATCACGATGGACCTCGACGCGCTGAAGACCGGMCTCGGCGTCGCGACCACCGACACCGGCCASCGSRTCASYGCCKCCGARGYCCGCCGCCWCGCCTGCACCGCAGGGATCATCCCCGCSGTCCTCGGCGGSAAGTCCGAGATCCTCGACCTCGGCCGCKCCMTGCGRCTCCACAACGCCGCCCAACGCAAGGCCATGGGMCTSCGKGACGGCGGMTGCCGGGCCGARGGMTGCGACATCCCCGCCGCCTGGTGCGARGCCCACCACCTCATCCCCTGGTCCCAGGGCGGGAAGACCGACCTCGACGACGGCGTCCTCCTCTGCAGTCATCACCATCATCGGGCCCACGACGACAGATACCTCCACGACCGACTCMCCAACGGCGACCTCAGGTTCCACCGCCGCCGATAGGAGCGGATGAGCGCGTGCAGTGACGCTCGGCGCTCGGACGACATGCTCGCGCCGCTCAGTAGCCGGTGACGTCTCCACTGGCGACGTGGACGTGCAGGTGCTTCGAGTCCTGGTAGCGGCCGAGATTCGTGAGGACGCGCGCGGCCCCGTGCTCGGCCTCGACGTGCCGCGCCACCGACTGCACGACGTCGAGCAGCTCTCGCAGGAGCTCCTCGTCCGCGCCCGCGAGATCGGTCAGCGAGGGGACGTGGACCTTGGGCACGACCACGATGTGCACGGGCCAGTGCGGCCGGGTGTGGTGGTAGGCCAGGACTCCCGGGCCGTCATGGACGACATCGACCGCGGAGATGTCGGGGAGCGCGACGTCGCAGTAGAAGTCGTCACCGGAGTACGGGCTGGACACCATGGTCGATGGTGACATCCGCACGGACCGGTTGAGGCCGGGTCGGGCCCATGAGACTGACTAGGGTCGTGTGATGGTGTCCTTCATCAAGTCGGTGACCTTCGACTGCGCCGACCCGTTGCAGGTAGCGACGTTCTGGGCCGGGGCGCTCGGGTCCGACGTCGACGAGGACAGCACGCCTACGAGAGCTTGGGTCGAGCCCGCCGGATGGGGCGGGCCGAGCCTGTGGTTCCAGAGGGTGCCCGAGGGCAAGGTGGCCAAGAACCGGCAACACTTCGACCTGCGCGCGGTGGGCACGATCGATGACGAAGTACGCCGTCTCGAGCTGCTCGGCGCCACGGTGCTCCGCAGGGTCGATGACGACCTCGTGGTCATGGCAGACCTGGAGGGCAACGAATTCTGCGTCGAGTGACGCGATCTCGCTCGCGTGAACCGCCCGGTCCCGCCCGTGCGCGAGACCGGGCGGGACCAGGCGGGACCGGGCAAGACCGGCCGGAACCGGACGAGACCAAACGGGGCGATTCAGCGGGCACCGACCTCCTCCCGCGACGTCTCGGACTCGCGCTGGACGACCGTTGAACCGGTCGGGTGCTTCCACACCTTGGCCGTCGCGAGAAGCCCGGCCGCCATGGTGGCGACGACCGCGAAGGTCGCGATCCCGGTCTCGCCGGCGACGAGAGCGAGGCTGGTCGGGGTGGTCGAGGCGATGAGGGTGAATCCCCAGGCGAAGGTCAGGTTGGCGAAGCTGTGCCCGATCGTCACCGCCCACACGCTGCCCGAGCGGTCCCACAACCAGGCGTAGAAGACCCCGGCGGCGGTGATCGTGAGCACCGCGAGGGGGGCAGCGATCCAGCGCGGTCCCTCGGTGTCGTACGTCGTGGCGACCAGGATCAGCGGCAGGTGGAAGCAGCCGTGGGTGAAGCCGGTGATGACGGCGGCCCGGCGGGCGGTCGTCAGCTGCTGGACGCGGGGGAGCATGAAGCCGCGCCAGCCGATCTCCTCGCCCACCAGGACGACCAGCATCACGAGGAAGTTGAGCACCGAGTTCACGAGGAAGTTGCCGACCGTGAAGCCCGTGATGTGCAGGGGACGGAGCTCTCCCGCCCCGACAAGCAGCGCGATGCCGAACGCGCCTCCGCAGAGGAGGACCGGCATGCCGAAGGCCGAGCCCCAGGTCCTCGTGCCGGCCCGGCCGAGCCCGATGCTGCGCCACAGCTCACGACGACGGCCTCGTCCGAACATCGTGAAGGTGAGCATCGTGACGGCCGTCGCGGGCAGGAGTGCGCTGAGGAGCACGTTGATGTGGGCGTCGGGGATCCACAGGACGAGGCCGACGGCCAGGGCGAAAGTCAGGGACACGAAGCCGAGAACCTCACGCAGCGGTGAGTCCTGCAGTGTCGGGTGGACGGATGTCTGGGGTGGTGTCGTGGTTGCTGTCATGTCCCCAGACTCGCCGGACGAGCACCCCGGCCGCGTCTGGCTCGGGACCCCGATCGCCCTGTCTCCAGACAGAGCCGGACCGACCCGCGGATCAGCCCGCAGGCTCTCCCGCGAACGTGCGGGCAGCCGCTCAGCGACCTCCCGGGACGGCGAGCCCGGATTCATAGGCGTACATCACGAGCTGGGCGCGGTCCCGGAAGGAGAGCTTGGTGAGGAGGTGGCTGACGTGGGTCTTCACGGTGCCGTAGCCCAGGTGCAGCTGGGCGGCGATCTCC
>NZ_JBFUMD010000237.1:0-5800 GCF_054049555.1 Nocardioides sp. P5_C9_2 | reverse complement strand
GGTCGGCAAGGGCATCACCTTCGACTCCGGTGGCCTCGACATCAAGCCCGCCGAGAGCATGCTCTCGATGAAGCGCGACATGTCCGGCGGTGCCGCGGTGCTGGCCGCCATGGCCGCCCTGCGTGACGTGGGCTGCCCCGTGCGCGTGGTCGGCCTGGTGCCGGCGGCCGAGAACGCGATCAGTGGGTCGGCCATGCGGCCCGGCGACGTGATCCGGCACTACGGCGGGCGCACCAGCGAGGTCAACAACACCGACGCCGAGGGCCGGCTGGTCCTGGCCGACGCGATGGCCTACGCCGTCACCGAGGTGCGTCCCGACGTCCTGGTCGACATCGCCACCCTGACCGGGGCCATGAAGGTCTCCCTCGGGCAGGGGACCGGCGGCTACTTCGCCAACGACGAGGGCATCTCCGCCGCCCTCGCCGCGGCCGCCGACGAGTCCGGCGAGCTGCTGTGGCGGATGCCCCTGGTGTCCGACTACGAGGACAAGGTCAGCTCACGGGTCGCCGACGGGGACAACGCCGCCGGTGGCGCCGGTGCCATCACGGCCGCGCTCTACCTCCAGCACTTCGCGGGCGACGTGCCGTGGGCGCACGTCGACTTCGCATCGATCGCCGAGGCGCCGGCGGAGCGCTACGAGTGGACCGCCGGGCCGACCGGCTTCGGGCCGCGCCTGCTCCTGGCCTGGCTGGGGTCGGACTCCCCGCTCGAGGGCGTCGGTCGATGAGGGGACTCACCGTCCGCTGGTCGCTCGCCGACGCCCCCGACGGGGTCGAGGAGCAGCTGGCGTCGTACGTCGCCGAGACCTCGCACGCCCGCTTCACCGGCATGGCCGGGCTCGGGTTCAAGACGTGGCGGATGCGCCGCGGCGAGTGGTTCGAGGGGTCCTACGTCTTCGGCTCCGACGACGCCCGCGCGGAGTTCCAGCGCACGTTCGAGGAGGGCGCCGCGCAGGCTCCCGGGTCGAGGATCATCGGCAGCCCGCCGATCCTGGTGGAGGCGTGCGACGTCGTCGCCGTCGCCGAGGGCTGGGACGGCTTCGCCGCCACGCCCCGCGCCTGAGGACCGACGCGGGCCGTTCGGTCGGGCCGGGGACCTCAGGCCTCGGGCGACCAGACCTTCTTGGCGCACAGCAGCCCGTCGCCGACGGGCAGCAGCACCGGGACGAGCGAGGGGTGGTCGGCGACCGTGCGACCGAGCTCGCGGATCGACACCGTCTCCTCGTCGCGCTGGGCGGGGTCGGCCACCCGGTCGTGCCACAGCGCGTTGTCGAAGGCCACCACGCCGCCGGGGCGCAGCAGTCGCAGCGCCTCGGTGAGGTACTCGCCGTACTCCCGCTTGTCGCCGTCGCAGAAGACCAGGTCGTAGTGGCCGTCGGTCAGGCGGGGCAGCACGTCGAGCCCGGCGCCGGCGATGGTGCGCGCCCGGTTGGCCGGGACACCGGCCTCGCCGAACGACTCCTTGGCCAGCCGCTGGTGCTCGGCCTCGATGTCGACGGTCGTCAGGACACCGTCGGCACGCATGCCGCGCAGCAGCCACAGCCCCGACACCCCGGTGCCCGTGCCGATCTCGACCACCGCACGGGCGTCGAGGACGGAGGCGAGGAAGCGCAGCGCGGCGCCGGCGCCGGGGCTGACGGGGGAGACCCCGACCTCGTCGGCGCGGGAGCGGGCGGAGGCGAGGACGTCGTCCTCGGCGACGAACGCCTCGGCGTAGGTCCAGCTCGCGGGCTTGATCGGCGTGGTGATGGTGGCCTCCTGGGTCGGACACGCACGTCAGCCGGGTCGCTGCTGCGCATCGAGTGGCGCGACTCTATCGCGCGGGAACACCGGGCCCGGCTCCCACGTTGTCCCGGGAGAAGCGGCCCGCGATTCCCAGCCTCGCAGGGGTCGGCTCACAGGGTCCTCTCAGGACCGCTCCCTAGGTTGAGGAAGGCCAGAGCACTGTTCAAGCGCCACACGACCCAGCAGGGGGCAGCCGTGGACCCGTCCGCCGACTCCACGGACACCGGCGGTTCGCGCGCCGACGCTCCCGACCTCGTGGTGCCCACGTGGGACGAGGTCGTCGAGCAGCACTCCGACCGCGTCTTCCGCCTCGCCTACCGGCTGACCGGCAACCGTCCCGACGCCGAGGACCTCACCCAGGAGGTCTTCGTCCGGGTCTTCCGCTCGCTGGACTCCTACACGCCCGGCACGTTCGAGGGCTGGCTGCACCGGATCACCACCAACCTCTTCCTCGACGGCGCCCGTCGCAAGCAGCGGATCCGCTTCGACGCCCTCTCCGACGAGCGCGCCGCCCGGCTGCAGAGCGCCTCGCCCGCACCCGATGCCGCGTACGCCGACCAGACCTTCGACGACGACATCGAGAGCGCGCTCGCGACCCTGCCGCCCGACTTCCGCGCCGCCGTGGTGCTCTGCGACGTCGAGGGCCTCACCTACGAGGAGATCGCCGAGATCCTGGACGCCAAGCTCGGCACCGTGCGCTCGCGCATCCACCGTGGGCGCGCGATGCTGCGCCGCGCTCTCGCGCACCGCGCTCCGGTCGACGGCCGCCAGCGGTACGCCGGCCCCGCCCTGGCCGACGGGGCGGAGGTCGCCCGGTGAGCCACCTCGGGTCCCGGGTGAGCGCGCTGCTCGACGGTCGGTTGCCGGCCGTCGATGAGGAGCGGCTGTGGGAGCACGTCCACACGTGCCACCCCTGCCGTGACCTCGTCGAGCGCGAGGGGTGGGTCAAGACCAAGCTGGCCGGCCTGTCCCTGGACCCCGGCGCCGCGCCGGCCGGGCTCAAGGACTCCCTGATGTCCCCGACCCGGGCGCTGCGGCCGGACCCGTTCGCGACCGCGCTCCCCGCGACCCGGCACCGGCACCGAGGGCTCGCGCTGATCGGTGGCGGAGCCGTCGGCGCCGCCGTCGTCGGCGTCCTCGCCCTGGGGGCTGCCGGATCGCCGCAGGTCGAGCGCCGGGCGCCGGTCGGCGACCTGAACCGTCCCGTCACGACCTCCACCGTGGATCCCCAGGTCCGTCCGGTACGCCGCACGCGCACCTCCGCGCCGGGGCACTCGTCGAGCTCGCGGTCCCCCCGCGTCGCGACCGGCCAGACCCTCACGGTGCGCCACCTCTTCGACCAGGTGGCCGCGCGGGGGACAATGACTCCGTGAGCGACCAGGAACACCCCGACCAGGACCGGCCCGAGCGACCCGCGCAGCACGACGAGCTGCCCGTGCACGCCGACCGCCACGACGGGGAACTGACGCAGCCGATCCCGGGTTGGACCCCGCCCAACCAGACGTCCGCCCCGGCGGCGGAGCAACCGCCCGCGGCGGAGCAGCCACCCGCGGCGGCCGCCACGCCCTTCGGGCCGCCCCAGTCGCCGCAGCAGGCGCCGTCGCCGCAGCAGCCGCTGCCCACCGGCGCTCCGGTGCGGCAGCCGACGCCGCTGTCCCCGATCCCGCAGCAGTCGTGGGGTCCGGGTGTCCCCGCCGACCGCCCGTTCGGCGGGTTCTTCGCCGGTGAGGCCGCCACCACCCCGATGCCGGTGGCCCCCGACGACCGGCCGCGCCGGACGTCGCGCTGGTTGTGGCCCGCCGTCGCCATGCTGGCCCTGGTGGTCGGCCTCCTCGGCGGCTTCCTGGGTGCGCTGGGCTACGACCGGCTCGGCGACGACACCGGACGCTACGACGGGGGTCTCGACGCCGTCGAGACCCAGGACGCCGCGCCGCTCGAAGCCGACAACGGCTCGGTGCCGGCCRTGGCCCAGGCACTGCTGCCCAGCACCGTGCAGATCATCGCCGCCTTCAACGGGGAGGCCGGCGGCGCCACCGGGTCGGGCTTCGTGCTCGACCGGCAGGGGCACATCGTCACCAACAACCACGTGGTCGCGTCTGCCGCCCAGGACGACGGCGCGATCCTGGTCGTCGACTCCGAGGGCACCCGCCACGACGCCACGGTCGTCGGTCGCAGCCCGGTCTACGACCTCGCCATCCTCCAGGTGGAGGACGTCGAGGGCCTCGAGCCGGCCGCCCTCGGCGCGTCCACCGTGCTGCACGTGGGGGACCCGGTCGTCGCGTTCGGCTCGCCCCTCGGGCTGAGCCAGACCGTCACCTCGGGCATCGTCAGTGCCCTCAACCGACCGGTGACCACGGGCGACTCCGACAACCAGTCGTCGTACATCAATGCCGTCCAGACCGATGCCGCGATCAACCCGGGCAACTCGGGTGGGCCGCTTGTCAACCTCGCCGGCGAGGTCGTGGGGGTCAACTCCGCCATCGCCACGACCGGGGGCAGCCTCACGGGGGAGACGTCGGGCAACATCGGGGTCGGCTTCGCGATCCCGATCGAGCAGGTGCGCACGACCGCCGACCAGATCCTGGCCACGGGCGAGGCGCGCTACCCCGTCATCGGGGCGCAGGTCCGCACCGGCGGCAACGACTCCGAGGGCGCGCTCATCACCGAGGTCAACGACGGCACCCCGGCCCAGGACGCGGGGCTCCTCCAGGACGACCTGGTCACCCGGGTCGAGGGCGAGCCGGTCACCGACGGCATCGCGCTGATCGTCGCCATCCGCACCCACCAGCCCGGCGAGACCATCGAGTTCACCGTCCGTCGTGACGGCAAGGAGCGCACCGTCGAGATCACCCTCGACGGCGAGATCGGCTAGTCAGTCCTCGCTGYGGCCGGCGTCGCTCTCCACGAACGGGTGGTCGGAGACGAAGGTCTTGGTCTCGGCGTACATCCGCTCGATGAACCTCTCCAGCTCGGCACCCTCGACGCGCCACTGGCCGCGCCCGCCGATCTTGATCGCGGGCAGGTCCCCCCGGCGCACCAGCGCGTAGACCTGGGCGCTGGAGGTGTTGAGCACCTCGGCCACGTCGGCCAGGGTGAGGAAGCGGGGGGAGTCGGGCATGAGGTCATGATCGCAAACTCCGTCACCGCAGTGGTACGACGCCCCGGCGGCTGTGGACGGGGACGGATCTCGTCGCGCTTCCTGTGGACGAGCAGGTGTGCGGAGGCGTCCGGCTGGACATGATGCGTGTGTGTCTCGGACCCATGCTGCCTCCGACGTGCCCACCGCCACCCGTGCCCAGCCGCCCGGGTGGCGCGATCCACGCCTCTGGGTGGGCGTCGCCCTGGTCGCCGTGTCGGTCGTGGCGGGGGCGCGACTCCTCGGCGGCGCCGACGACTCCGTGACGGTCTGGTCCGCCGCGTCCGACCTGGCTCCGGGGGATCGGCTCACCGCTGACGACCTGGTGGCCACGTCCGTGCGCTTCGAGGAGCCGACCGACCTGGTCCGCTACCTCGCCACCGACGATGCCCTCCCCGAGGACCTGCAGCTCGTGCGGGGTCTCGGCGCGGGCGAGCTCGTCCCGGCCGCGGCACTGGGCTCGGCGGAGGAGAGCGACACGGTGAGCCTGTCGCTGTCCTTCCCCAGCGAGCTGGTGCCCAGCGGGATCGGCACCGGCTCGGTCGTGGAGCTGTGGGTCGTGCCCGCGGCCGACGCCCGCCGCACGGAGCTGACCGGGCTGACCGGACCGGTGCTCAGCGACGTGGTGGTCATCGACGCGCCGAGCGCGACCGAGTCCCTCGGCTCCGTCGGGGGTGGCCGCCAGCTGGTGCTGGGCATCCCGCGCGGCGAGTCGGAGGCCCTCGCGTCGCTGCTCGCCGCCAGCGAGGAGCAGCGTGTCCGGGTCCTCGGGCAGGGCTGACCCGTGATCTGCGTGCTGGTGATGGCCTCGGGAGCCGCCTGGGAGTCCGCGGCGCTCGCGCGTCTCGACCGCGAGAGCGGCGTGGTCGTGCTCAAGCGG
>NZ_JBFUMD010000236.1:0-5822 GCF_054049555.1 Nocardioides sp. P5_C9_2 | reverse complement strand
GAGGAGGGCGGCGACACCCCCGCGGCGCACGAGGCCAGCGACCAGCTCCGGGTGGCCTACGGCGAGATGTACGCCGACGCCGAGGCGTTCGCGCACTCCACCACCCTCGCGCAGCGCCGGACCGCCGCCGCCGAGACCCGTCGCCAGGTCGAGGCCGACCACGCCGCGGGCGGCCCCCGCAGCGTCGCCGACCGGGTGCCGCACTCGGTGCGCGCGATCGTCCCGGAGGGTGCTCGCCGCGGCCTCCGCAGGGCCCTGCGCCGGGAGCGCTGAGGACCACCCGTGCCGCCCACCACGCCGGACATCCCCTCCCTGGAGGGGCTCACCGACTACGACGTCACGTGGCCCTGGTCGCGCGGCGAGCGTCTCGCGCCCGGGCTGACCTGCGTCTTCCGGGTGCGCAACGAGGCCCGCAACCTGCCGTGGGTKCTGCCGCCGATCCTCTCGGCGGTGCAGCACGTGCTGCTCGTGGACAACGGCTCGACCGACGGCACGCTCGAGGTCGCGGAGTCGATCGCCGCCGACCTGGGCGCGAGCGACCGCTTCACCGGCCTCACCTACCCGCACGCCGTGGCCCGCGCGGGCGGCGAGCACCTCGCCACCCCCGCCACCTCGGTGCACTCGCTGACCCACTTCTACAACTGGTGCTTCAGCCACGTGCGGACGTCGTACTCCATGAAGTGGGACGGCGACATGGTGCTCACGCCGGAGGGCGCGGGAATCCTCCGCGACCTGTCCTGGCAGCTCGAGACCACGYAGACCATCGTCTCCATGCCGCGGCACCCGCTCACCGTGGTCGACGAGCGCACCGGCTGGCTGGACCTGTCGCTGCGCTTCCTCGAGCCGTGGGTCTATCCCATGGGTCCGGACTTCACCTTCGTGAAGGCMTTCGACTGGGAGCTGCGCGAGTACCCCACCGGTGTCGAACGGCTCGTCCTCCAGCAGGGCCTGTGCGTGGAGGTGAAGTGGCTCGACGCCGACGAGTACGCGCACTGGCGCACCGAGGGTGTCGACTTCACCCACACCCGGCTCTACCGCAAGCTGCGCGAGTTCGAGGTGGACGAGGCCATCCGCGCGGGCCGCGCCGAGGCGCTCGGCGGCCTCGTGCGCGTGGAGGCGCCCGAGGGCGTCCACATCATCGACCACGTCACCCGCACCTGGTTGCGCCAGCAGCCCCGCCCGCTGGTCACGCACAGCCTCCCCGCCTCGCTGCGGGAACGCACCCCGCGAGAGCAGGAGGCCCAGCGATGAGCGTGTCCTTCTCCGGTCATCCCCTCGACGGCTTCACCTCCCCCGAACCGCTCCTGGTCATCGGTGACGACGCGTCCGCCGCCGACCTGGCACCGGCCGGTGCCACGTTCACGACGATGGCAGGCACCACCGACATCGGCCGCGGGTGGAAGTCGGTGCTGTGGATGACCGCCGACCGCGCGTCCCTGCGCCGGCTCGCCTCCACGATCAGCCGGGTCGGCCAGACCCGCGTCGTCGCGCTCTGGCTCACCGACGCGACCGAGCCCCTGGTCCTCGTCCCGCGTCCCGAGTGGCCGCCGCTCACCTCGCTGATGGCCCGCGAGGCCGACCGCGGCGTGCTCACCGTGCTGCGCTTCTCCCAGCCCATCGGCGCGCACGTGGTGCTGGCCGAGCTCGCCCGTCAGGCCGTCCCCGGTGTCGACACCGGGCACGGGGGAGTCGTCGTCGCGTACGCCGACCGCGAGCCCGCGGCGGGCCTCGACGTACGGGCCCAGCGCTTCGACGACGCCGCGGAAGCCGGCGACGAGGAGATCGTGGTCCCCGCAGACGTGGTCGTGAGCCGCAACGACGCCCGACCGCAGGTCCACCCCGTCATCGACCGCGCCCCCACGGTGGTCTCCGACCCGGGCCTCGAGCCCGTCGACGAGATGGTGGTGAACCCGCGCGGGTGGCGCAAGGAGTGGACCGAGCCGGTCCGCGACCTCGCACCGGACCAGCCCCTCACCGAGGCCGCGATCGCGGCACTCAGGGACGTCCAGGGCCTCCGCGTCCACCTCACCACGGCCGACCCGCAGACCGTCGCCCACCTCGCGGCCGCCGGCGTCCCTCTCCTCGCCACGGGCGCGGACCCCGCGCTCGGCGCGACCCTCACCGAGGCGCTGGCGCAGCAGCCCGACCTCGACGACGCCCTCGCCCGCGAGGAGCACAGCGTCACCACCCGCCGCGCCGCGCTGCTCGAGCACTCCACCGTCGCCTGGCGCGCCCGGCTGGCGGCCCGCGCCGGCGTGCGGCACGTCGCACGCCCGCAGGTCAGCGTCCTGCTCACCACGAAGCGCCCCCACCAGCTCGACTTCGCGCTGCGTCAGCTGGCCCGCCAGCGCGATGCCGACTTCCAGCTCGTGCTGGCCACCCACGGCTGGGAGGCCGACGAGGCGCGGGTCCGCGCGGCCCTCCCCGACCGCGACATCGTGCTCGTGCCGCGCAGCCAGGACACCTTCTTCGGCGACGTCCTCAACGCGGCGTACGAGGCGGCGTCCGGCGACGTGCTCCTCAAGGTCGACGACGACGACTGGTACGGCCCGCACGCGGTCGTCGACCTGCTCCTCGCCCGCCGCTACAGCGGCGCGGACGTGGTGGGCATGCCCAGCGAGTTCGTCCACCTCGCCGAGCTCGGGATCACCACCCGCCGCAACCACCCGACGGAGATCTTCAACCGCTTCGTCGCGGGCGGCACGATCATGGTCGATCGCGACGTGGTGCGCGGCGTGGGCGGCTTCCGGCCCGTGCGCAGGTTCGTCGACGCCCAGCTGCTCAGCGGCATCGAGGCGGCCGGCGGCCGGATCTACCGCACCCACGGCCTCGGCTACGTGCTGCGCCGCCTCGCCGCCGGCCAGCACACGTGGCAGGTCGACGCCGACTCCTTCCGCAAGGACGGCATCGTCGACCGGGAGTGGACCGGCTTCCACGCCAGCCGCGAGCTCGAGGTCGACGAGCGGGACCTGCCATGACCCCGCCCGTGTCCCCCCGCGGGGACCAGCCCGTCGTACGCCGCAACGAGTGGCACGTCCTCACCCCTCCCGACGTCGGAGCCTGGACGCCGACCCGGACCGTGACCGTGGTCGTCCCGGCGTACAACTCCCACCGCACCCTGCCGCACGTGCTCGCCGGCCTGGCCGCGCAGACCTACCCGTCGCAGCTCATGGAGGTGGTGGTCTCCGACGACGGCAGCACCCCGCCCGTCGTGCTGCCCCCGGTCACCCCCGACAGCACCCGCGTCGTGCGCGTCGAGGAGGGCTGGGGCTGCGCCGGCGCGTGCGAGGTCGCCGGCCGCGCGAGCGAGGGCGAGCTCCTCTACTTCGTCGACGCCGACATGCTGCTGTGGCCCGACCACCTCGAGGCCCAGCTGCGCTGGCTGCACGAGGTCGACTACGCCGTCGTGGCCGGCACCAAGCGCTTCGTCGACCCCGAGCGACTGCTCGCGCAGGACCCGGCGACCACCCGCGACCAGGTCGCCTCCGGCGAGGTCGCCACCCTGTGGGACTGGCACGCGGCCGAGCCGCACAAGTGGGTCGACGGCATGTGGCGGCGTACCGAGGACCTCACCCTGGCCGGCCCGCGCGCCTTCCGCTCGTTCGTCGGCGCCACCTTCGCGTTGTCCCGCGACCTGCTCGACGAGGCCGGTGGCTGGGACACCACGCTGCGCCTGGGCGAGGACATGGAGCTCGGCCACCGCCTCGGCGAGGCCGGCGGGATCCTGGTCCCCGAGCACGCCGCGAGGTCGTGGCACCTCGGTCGCTCCCACGTGATGGAGCGCCGCGACCAGGTCAACCGCTACAACGACGCCTACCTGGCCAACCTGGTGCCCGGAATGCGTCCCAAGCGCAACGCGCACGGCCGCCGCTACGAGACGCCGTACCTCGAGGTCGTCCTCGCGATGACCAACGACGCCGACGAGGTGATGGGCTGCGTCGACGCCGTCCTCGACTCCACCCTCGACGACCTGCGCGTGGTGCTGACCGGCGACTGGACCGCCCTGCACGAGGAGCGCCTCCACCCGCTGGCCGACCCGCTGCTCGAGACGCGCATCGTGCACCGCTCCTACCGCGACGACCAGCGCGTCGCCCTCGTCGCTGGCGTGCCGGGGGGTCGCAGCCGCTCCAGCCTGCGGCTGACCCTCGACTCGCCCGCGCTCGCGCCCGCCCCGGGGGCCCTGCTCGCCCTGGTCGAGGACCTCGAGCGCACCCACGACGGCGCCCTGGTCATCGAGGGCGTGGGCCGCCTCGAGCGGGTCGCCGCGCTGAGCCGCGCCACCTGGCTGGCCCTCGGCACCTCGGACGAGGCCCTGGACCTGGTCTACGGCGTACGCCGCATCTCGGCCGCCGACGCCGGCTTCGTCGCCACCGCCGAGCGCGAGGTGCCGCGCTACGACGGCAAGCTCAAGAAGCCGGTCCCCTCCGAGCTGGGCGCGGAGTCCGCGCCCGCGGGGGAGTCCACCGGCGAGCCGCACGGCGAGCCCCGCGAGAAGCGCGGGATCTGGAGCCGGCTGCGCTGAGCCGCACCCGAGAAGTCCGTTGCCAGCCCGTTCGGGAGCGGCGAGGGTGTGCCCATGGAGACCGGGTGGGTGCTGCGGGTGGGGCCGGACGAGCGGGCCGAGGACGTCGTCACCGAGGGGCTCGTCGCGCACAACAAGCGGAGGTCGCCGATCGTGCGGGAGCGGTTCGAGCCGCAGCACCTGCCCTCGCGCCCGCTGGGGGTCTACGCCTGCCGCGGCGACCGGGTGCTGGGCGGTTGCACCGGCTCGACGGAGGACCTGTGGCAGTGGTTCACCGTCGACACGATGTGGGTCGAGGACGGCCTCCGCGGACAGGGTCTGGGCCGCGAGCTGCTGGCGGCGGCCGAGGAGGAGGCGCGGCGTCGCGGTTGCCGCTGGGCCAAGCTCAACACCTGGGACTTCCAGGCGCCCGGGTTCTACGAGCGCTGCGGCTATCTGGAGTACGGCCGCGAGGTGGACTACCCGCCGGGCCACACCAACGTCCTGATGCGCAAGGACCTCGTCCCACCGGGATAGCCGGCTCCGAGGGGCGGGCCTCCGACGGAGGTGTACACAGGGGACATGCGCGGGACCGTGTGGACGTCCTTGATGACCGCCGCCGCTGCCGGGGTGGGCAGCCTCGGCACCGACCCGGCCTCCGAATGGTACGAGTCGATCGAGAAGCCTCCGTGGCAGCCGCCACCGGTCGCGTTCCCGCTGGTGTGGACGCCGCTGTACGCCGCCATCGCCTACGGCACCGGCCGGATGGTCGAGCAGGCCCGATCCGAGGAGCGGCGCGGTCTGCTGGCCCTGACGGCGGCCGACCTGGTCGCCAACGCCGGGTGGAACTGGGCCTTCTTCCGCGGACGGTCGCCGGCCGGCGGGCTCGCAGTCATCGTCGCCCTCAACGGTCTCAACGTGGCGCTCGTGCGCCGGGCCGCGGCGGTGGACGATCGGGCGGCCGCCGCGCTCGCGCCGTACGCCGCGTGGGTCGGGTTCGCCACCGCCCTCAACGCCAGCATCTGGCGCCGCAACCGCTGACGCCTGCACGGCTCCCCCAGGGGGAGGTGAAGGCCGACGCACCTGCGTGGAAGTTCTGCCTGGTGCCGCTGATCGAGGCTGCACTTCCACGCACCCGGGTGGAACTGCAGGAATGACCCGACTGCCCAGACCCCCGAGGCCGACACGCGGGTCAGGACCGCCAGTGCTCCCGGAGCAGCGCCGTCACCCGGGGGTCGTCCTGCACCCGGTGCCCGGCCCCGGCCAGCACGAGGTGCCGGGCGCCGAGCCCGGCGAAGGCGGCGGCGGTGTCCTCGTAGAG
>NZ_JBFUMD010000235.1:0-5824 GCF_054049555.1 Nocardioides sp. P5_C9_2 | reverse complement strand
GGGTGACCACATCGGCATCCACGAGCAGAAGGACGGCAAGTTCTTCGTCGGCGCCGCCCCCGTGGTCGGCCGCATCGACGGGACCACGCTCACCGCCCTGGCCGACCTCGTCGAGCAGTACGGCGCGCTGGGCGCCCGGCTCACGGCGTACCAGAAGCTGGTGGTCCTCGGCGTGGACGGGCGCGACACCGAGGCCTTCGCCGACGGCCTGGAGAGGATCGGTCTCACCGCCCGCCCCAGCAACTGGCGACGCAGCACCATGGCGTGCACCGGCATCGAGTTCTGCAAGCTGGCCATCGTGGACACCAAGGAGCGGGCGCGCCTGCTCGTCACCGAGCTGGAGAAGCGCTTCCCCGAGCTCGACACGCCGATCTCGATCAACGTCAACGGCTGCCCCAACGCGTGCGCCCGCACCCAGGTCGCCGACATCGGCCTGAAGGGGCAGCTCGTCCTCGACGAGTCGGGCACCCAGGTCGAGGGCTTCCAGGTGCACCTCGGGGGCGCCCTCGGCCTGCAGGCCAACTTCGGTCGCAAGCTGCGGGCGCACAAGGTGACCAGCGCGGACCTGGACGACTACGTGACCAGCGTCGTGACGGCGTACCTCGCCGATCGCGCCGACGGGGAGTCGTTCGCGACCTGGGCCGCGCGTGCCGACGAGGTCCACCTGCGCGGCGAGACGGCCGCGGCGGCGGTCTGACATGAGTGAGCGCGCGGTCGCCCAGCACTGCCCCTACTGCGGCGAGACCACCCTGTGGCCGCTGGAGGACGGGTGGGAGTGCCGGTCGTGCCTGCGTGCCTTCTCGGTGAAGTACCTCGGCCTCACCCGACCCGACAGCAACCGCGCCGACCACAGCGCAACCGACCACAGCGCAACCGACCACGGCGGAACCGACCACGGCGGAGGAGGTGTCCGATGAGCCTGTCCACCCAGGCTGCCCGCGAGTTCAAGGGCACCCACACCGACGGACGCACCCCCGAGGAGCTGCGCGAGCTGGTCTCCCACGTGGGCGCCGAGCTCGAGCTGGCACCGGCCGAGAACATCATCGAGTGGGCGGTCGCGACCTTCGGCGAGCGGTTCTGCATCACCTCCTCGATGGGCGACGCCGTCCTCGCCCACCTCGCCTCCAGGGTGGCCCCCGGCATCGACGTGGTCTTCCTGGACACCGGCTACCACTTCGTCGAGACGATCGGCACCCGCGACGCCGTCGAGGCGACGCTGCCGGTCAACCTGCGCACCGTCAGCACCTCGCTGACCGTCGCCGAGCAGGATGCGCAGTACGGCACGGACCTCTTCCGGACGGACCCCGACCTGTGCTGCGCGCTGCGCAAGGTCACGCCGCTGGCCGACACCCTCGCCGACTACGACGCCTGGGCCACGGGGTTGCGGCGCGCCGAGACGCACAACCGGGTGATCGCGCCCGTCGTCGGCTGGGACGCGAAGAAGCAGAAGGTCAAGGTGTCGCCCATGGCGCGCTGGACCGACGAGCAGGTCGAGCAGTACATCCTCGACCACGGGGTCCTGGTCAACCCGCTGGTGCACGACGGCTACCCGTCCATCGGGTGCTGGCCCTGCACGCGCCGCGTCGCCCCCGGCGACGACCCGCGCAGTGGCCGCTGGGCGGGCACCACCAAGACCGAGTGCGGGATCCACGCATGAACCCACTCCGCACCACCCGCACAGTCCTCTCCACCGACAACGACGTCGACCCCCACACCACCACCCACGATGGGAGGCCCCTCTGATGGCCGCTCCTGCACTGGTCGCCCTGGCTCACGGAAGTCGTGACCCCCGCTCCGCCGCCACGATCACCGCGCTCGTCGACGAGGTCCGCTCGATGCGCCCCGACCTGCGCATCGAGGCGGCCTTCCTCGAGCTCTCGAAGCCGTCGTTCGACACGGTCGTCAACAAGCTGGTCCGGGCCGGCTTCGACGAGATCGTGGTCGTGCCGCTCCTGCTGACCGAGGCCTACCACGCCAAGGTGGACGTCCCCGAGGCGATCGCCGCGGCGACCGCACGGCACCCGGGACTCACCATCCGGGCGTCCAAGGTCCTGGGCATGGAGGCCGCCTTCCTGGAGGTCCTCGACCTGCGACTGCGCGAGGCGCTGAAGGAGGCCCGGGTCCGCGAGCTTGACGCCCTGGTCCTGGCGGCCGCCGGGTCCTCGGACCAGCTGGCGAACCAGGCCGTGGCGCGGCTCGCCCGCACCTGGGGCACCCGCCACAAGCTGCCGGTGACGGCCGCGTTCGCCTCGGCCGCCCCGCCGGCCGCCGGCGAGGCCGTGCGGGCCTTCCGGGCCGAGGGCCGCCGCCACATCGCCGTCGCGTCCTTCTTCCTGGCCCCCGGGTTCCTCCCCGACCGGGCCGCCGAGCTGTCCCTCGAGGCCGGGGCCGTGGCGGTGTCCGCACCCCTCGGCGCGCACCCCGAGGTCGCCCGCGTGGTGCTCGCCCGCTACGCCGTCGGCGCGGTCGAGCTCGTCCCCGTCTGAGCCACCAGCCTGAGTGCCTCGCGCCGTGACAGCGGCGCGAGGTGCTCGGCGTGCGCCGCGACGTACTCCTGCACCCACGCGGCGTCGGTGCGGCTGTGCTCGCGCAGCGCCCATCCCACCGCCTTGCGGACGAAGACCTCCGAGCCGTACGCCGACCCCTCGAGGTTGGCGTCGAGCACGTCCGCGAGCAGGACCGTGTCGGTGGCGCGACGGTGCCGCAGCTGCGACAGGATCGCGGTCCGCCGCACCCACATGCTGTCCTCGTCCCCGGACCAGGCGCGTACGACGGGCGTGAGGATCACGCGGTGGTCCGCCAGGATGCCGCCGACCAGATGGCTGGCGATCTCGTCGACCACGTCCCACCACGCGCCGGTTCGCACCAGGTGCAGCAGCAACGGCACGAGGTCCGGGTCGGTCCACCGCCGGTAGTGGCGGTGCCGCAGCAGCGCGATCGCGGCGTACCACTCCTCACGGTGGGTGGCGCCGTCCCAGRGCTCGCCCGCGGTGTCGCGCCACGTGTCGGGGTCTGCGACGCGGCGCTCGGAGAGGATCGGCCGGAGCAGGGCCCGCAGCTCGGGGGCGCTGAGCCCGCGGTAGGGCAGGTCGGACTTCATGTACGCCTGCTGCCGCCGGGCCCGCACGGGATCCCCGACCCGCTCAAGCGCGCGGCGCACGGCGGTCACGAGGAGCAGGTCGGCACTCATCGGTCTGGCGCTCAGCTCCGAGTCATCCCACGAGGCGCTCGAGGAGGTGCTCCAGCTGTCGGGCGGGGTCGGTGGTGACGCCGCCGTGCACCGGGCCGGGTTGCAGCACCGTGCTGCGGGGGGCCTTGAGGAAGCCGAACCGCTGCCCCAGCGACTGCTCCGCCGCCGCGCCGCCGCGCTCGTCGCCGCGGGCCACCCCCTCGACGAAGGCCAGCGCCGCACACACCTGCTCGGGGTCCAACCCCGGGTCGAGGGCGGCCAGGCGCTCGACGTCGCAGCGCCACGCCACGTCGAGGTGGTCGGCCGCCTGGCAGTAGAGCACCACCCCGACGTTGAGGAACTCCTCGCGGTCGGGGCGCGGCACGCAGCGCAGGACGACGTACTGGTAGGCGAGCCGCTTCACGCGCCACCACCGGGAAGCCACTGGCGGGTGCCGAGGCGGGCCAGCAGGAACTCGACGTACGCCGCCCGCAGGGCGGCGGGGGTCTCGGCGCCCGGCACCGGCTCCAGCCACGCGTCCGGGACCCGCGCCAGGATGCGTTCGAAGACGTCGTGGCCCAGCATCGGAGTGACCTCCGCGTCCGCCGCCGCGACGCCCACGACGTGCCGCCCGAGCACGTGGTCGGAGGCGTCCCAGGGCTGGCGGGCGAAGCGGCCGGGGTCGCTCACTCCCCCGGCCCACCCGTGGTGGAAGTAGAGGGAGGCGCCGTGGTCGATCACCCACAGGTCGCCGTGCCACAGCAGCAGGTTGGGGTTGCGCCACGACCGGTCGACGTTGGCGCAGAACGCGTCCAGCCAGATCACCCTGGCGGCCTCCCCCGCGGCGGCGGTCCCACCGGGGTCGAGCACCGTGTCGTCGAACCCGAAGGCCCCCGGCAGGAAGTCGACGCCCAGGTTGAGCCCCGCGCTGGCGTTGAGGAGGTCCTGGACCTCCTCATCGGCCTCGTAGCGCGCGATCTCGGGATCGAGCTCGAGGGCGACGAGGTGCGGCGTGCGCAGGCCCAGCCGCTCGGCGAGCCCGCTCACGATCACCTCGGCGACCAGCACCTTGAGGCCCTGGCCGGCCCCTCGGAACTTGCACACGTAGGTGCCGAGGTCGTCCCCCTCGACGATGCCGGGGAGGCTCCCGCCCTCGCGCAGGGGGGTGACGTAGCGCGTGACGAACACCCCGGGGAGCATGGTCTCCTCGGTGTGCGACGGCGTCGCGGTCACGTGACCGGGTCCTCCTCGACCAGGCGACGGCGCTCGCCCGCGACGTCGAAGTCCGCCGGCGGCCAGACCGGGGCGAGCTCCTCGAGGGCCTCGTGCAGCATGGTGGCGATCGCCCAGTTGCGGTACCACTTGCGGTCGCTGGGCACGACGTACCACGGAGACTCGGCGGTGTTGCAGCGCTCCAGCGCGATCTCGTAGGCCTCCTGGTAGGCCCGCCACTGCGAGCGTTCGTCGATGTCCCCGGGGTTGAACTTCCAGTGCTTGGTCGGGTCGTCGAGCCGGGCGAGGAGGCGCTCCCTCTGCTCCTCGGCGGAGATGTGCAGCATGCACTTGAGGACGGTGACCCCGCTGTCGACGAGCTCGGCCTCGAACCGGTTGATCGCGTCGTAGCGACGGGTGATCGCCGAGCGCGTGGTCAGCTCGCGCACGCGGGYGATGAGGACGTCCTCGTAGTGGGAGCGGTCGAAGACACCCACGACGCCGGCTTCAGGCACCGCGCGTCGGACCCGCCACAGGAAGTTGTGGCGACGCTCCTCGGCGTTGGGGGCCTTGAAGGAGGTGATCCGCACGCCCTGAGGGTCGATGAGGCCGACGGAGTGCCGCAGCACCCCACCCTTGCCCGAGGTGTCCATGCCTTGCAGCACGAGCAGCACCCGGCGATGACCGTCGGACTTGCCCTGGGCGTAGAGCCGCTCCTGCAGATCGGCGAGGGGCTCGCCCACGGCGGGCAGCGCAGCCTTGCCGGCCGCCTTGTCGCCGTCGAAGCCGGGGGTGGCCCGGGGGTCGAGGTCCGCCAGGTCGACCTTCCCCTGCGGGAGGCGCAGGAGCTGTCGTACGGCTTCTCCGGTGGGTCCCGATGTCTGCTGCTTCTTCTTGCCCATCGCTGCAGTATGTCCCAGCCGTCGACCGTCAGGGCGTGTCGAGGTCGACGTCGTCGGCTCCGAGCTCGTCCCTGACCACGGCGAACGCCATGCCGGGCGGGTAGCCCTTGCGGGCCAGCATCCCCACCAACCGCCGGGTCGCCCGGTCGCGCTCCAGGCCACGCATGGTGCGCAGCTTCTTGCGGACCAGGCCGCGGGCCGCGGACTCCTCGTCGTCGGGGTCGATCTCGTCGAGCGCGTCACGGGCCACCTCGTCGTCGATGCCCTTGCGGCGCAGCTCCTGGGCGAGGGCTCGTCGTGCGAGTCCCTTGCCCGGCTGCCGAGAGGCGATCCATGCCCGTGCGAAGGCCTCGTCGTCGACCAGGCCCACCTGCTCGAAACGGTCGAGCAGCGCGGACGCCAGCTCGGCCGGCACGTCCTTCTTGGCGAGCTTGTCGGCCAGCTCCTTGCGGGAGCGGGCCTGGCCGGTCAGGGCGTCGAGGAGGATCTTGCGTGCCACCGACTCGTGGTCGGGCTCGGGGTCCTCGCGGACCGAGTCGGG
>NZ_JBFUMD010000234.1:0-5867 GCF_054049555.1 Nocardioides sp. P5_C9_2 | reverse complement strand
CCGCCGCGTCGTCGAGGCCGGTCCCGCCGTCGAGGTCGGCCCAGCCGTCGAAGGCGGTACCGAAGGCGAGGGGCGTGACCACGACGTGCAGCCGCATGCCCATCAGCCCGTCGACCGCCAGGGCCACCTGGTCGGCGGTGGCGTCCGCGAGGCCGGGCTGGCACACGAGCACGTCGCTCTTCGCCTTGAAGGCCGTGCGGCAGACCTTGGCCCACGCGCCCTCCACGTCCTTGCGGCGCAGCCCGAAGGCCTTGTGGCGGCGGCGGAGCTCGACGTCGGCGCGATCCAGCAGGTCCTGGTCGACGGCGGGGAGGACGACGCCCGCCGCGGCGAGCGCGGGGTCGTCCCGCAACGCCTCGTGGGGTGCGTCGAGCCCCGGGACGGCGGGACCGACGAGGAGGAACACGCTGCGCTTGGCCATGGCCCCACCGTGGCGGGGGCGCCCGTCGTACGGGTGAACGCAGGTCCAACGCCGGCCGGGGAGACGGCGAAGTTCCCCGACGTGCAACGCGGAGCGTGGTCCAGTGCGTCCCAGGGGTGACGCCGAACCACCCGAGGAGCGAGATGGCCCGCAGGCACGAGGAGTTCGAGGAGTTCGCCCGCACGCGGACCCCCCAGCTCTACCGGTCTGCCTGGATGCTGTGCGGCGACCCCCACCGCGCCGAGGACCTCGTCCAGGACACCTTGGCCAAGGTCTTCGTCCGGTGGCACCGACCGTTGGCGGGCGCGATCGACAACCCGGCCGCCTACGCTCACACGGCGCTGGTCCGCACCTACATCAGCGCGCAGCGCCGTCGCAGCACCCACGAACGCCCGACCGAGCGGCTCCCCGAGCGGGTCGAGCACGACGACGGGGCAGACACCCGGCTCACGCTCGCCGCCGCGCTCGACCGGCTCGCGCCGCTCGACCGTGCCGTGCTGGTGATGCGGTACCTCGACGACACCTCCGTCGCCGACACCGCCGCCGCGCTCGGAGTGAGCGGGCAGGCCGTGCGCAACCGCACGTTGCGGGCGCTCGACCGCCTGCGTGCCGTGCTGGGCACCTCGCTCGACGACCTCATCGAGTCCGGAGGCTCCTGATGACCATCCCCGACCACGGCGTCGACCTGCTGCTGCGGCAGGCCGCCGACCACCTCGCGATTCCCGATGTCGACCGCCTCGTCGCCGGGGGCGTCACCCGCGGGCGCACCCGCCGTCGCCGCGCCCGGATCGGAACGGCGGTCGCCTCGGTGGCCGTGCTCGGCGTCGTCGGCGTCGTTTCGGCCGTCGTGCCCCGGCTCGGCGCGGACGTGGACTCCGCCCGCGACCCGCGCCCGGTCCAGCCGGCGACCTCGGGCCCGACCGCCGGGTCGCCGGACGTGGCGCCACCCGCCGACGTGCTGCGGCCGCTGGTGGGCGACGCCGCCATGGCGGCCGCGCTGCAGGCGGCCACCGGAGCCCAGCAGGTCCGGCAGGAGATCGTCGCCGACGACGGGTCGGGCGACCTGACCCGTCGCTTCTACCTGACCCTCGACGGGGCGGAGGTTTCCTTCCGGATCCGCTGGTACAACTCGCCGGTGGCGGTCGCCGACGGCGGCCGGCCGCTGTCGCCGGACTTCCTGTGCGAGCCCGGCCCCGACGTCGACTGCACGACCCTGGTAGATGGCTCACGGCTGCTGCGCCAGGAGGCCTACGCGAGTGGTGGGGACGGCGTGCCGAACGCCGTCCAGGAGCGGACCGCCAGCCTGGCCACGTGGGACGGCTGGCAGGTCGACGTCATCGCCACCAACACCCCGGCCGAGAAGTCCGGCGAGGTCGTGGCCGACGAGCCGGTGCTCACGCTGGAGGAGGTCACGGCGCTGGCGACCAGCCCGGAGTGGTACCGCTGATCGGCCCTCACGTCCGCGCGAGCCACTCCACCATCGGTCGGTAGGCGCGCCAGTCGTCGCGGACCAGGTCGAGCAGCCCGGGGCTGTGCACCACCGGCTCGAAGCCCAGCTCGCGGCCGGCGAACAGCTGCTTGTGCCGCAGCAGGTGGATGCGCGGGTGCTCCCGGTCGTAGCCCCGGGGCGCGGTCTTGAGCTGCTCGCCACTGATCTCGTAGCCCTCCGCCGTGAGGCCGGCGAGGATCCCCTCGAGCTCGGCGCCGCGGCGCTCCTCGGCCACCGCGGTCCGGTAGGCCGCGATCTGCGCCCCCTCGCCGGCGTAGAACCCGGCGCCCGTGCGCACGCCCGCCGCCGACACCTGGACGTACCAGCCGGTGTGCGGGGCGACCGCTACGAACGCGCCCTGATGGGTCTTGTACGGCGTCTTGTCCTTGGCGAAGCGGACGTCGCGGTAGGGGCGGAAGACCTTGGCGGCGCCGAACTCCGCCTCGAGGGCGGCGGTCAGCGCCTTCATGGGCGCCTCGACCGACTCCTTGTAGACCGCCCGGTGCGCCTCCCAGAACGACTTGGTGTTGTCCATCTCGAGGTCGTCGTAGAAGTCGAGGGCGGCGACGGGGAATCCGGTGAAGCTCACCCGCCCGACCCTAGCGATCTCTGCCAGACTCGGGCGCCATGAGCAGGCCCCACCTGGCAGCAGCCGTCGAGGACCGGTGGAACCGCGCCCTCGGCGGCGTCCTTGCGCGCCGGGGCTGGCGCCCGACGGTCGTGGGGTACGACGGCTACGGCGGCCCCGACTTCGTCCGCGTCCTGGCCCGCGTGGTCCTGGACCGGCCGGCGGAGCGGGGCGCCCGGGGCAACGAGCTGCGGCGCGGCTGGCGCACCTTCCTCACCGCCGAGCTCGGTGGCGTCGAGGTCACCGTGACGGTGGCCGGGGAGACGTCCACCACCATCACGGACCGGTCCGGCATCCTCGACGTGCGCCTGCCACGGGCAGGCCTCGAGCCCGGCTGGCACGCCGTCGAGCTGGTCACCGCCGGCGCCGAGCCGGGGTCGGCGGACGTCCTCGTGGTGGGCGGCGACGTCGACTTCGGGATCGTCAGCGACATCGACGACACGGTCATCACCACCTGGCTGCCGCGGCTGCTGCTGGCGACGTACAACACCTTCGTGCTCGCCGAGGAGGCGCGCACGCCGGTGGCCGGGATGACCGAGCTGTACGCCGGGTTGCTCGCCGACCGGCCGGGCGCCCCGACGGTCTACGTCTCGACGGGACCGTGGAACGCCGCCCGCGCGCTGTCCCGTTTCCTGGCCCACCATGGCTTCCCCCGCGGGCCGCTGCTGCTCACCGACTGGGGGCCGACCAACACCGGGTGGTTCCGCAGCGGGCGTGAGCACAAGCTCGCGTGCCTGCGTGGCCTGGTCGAGGACTTCCCGGCGATCCGCTGGGTGCTGGTCGGGGACGACGGCCAGCGCGACCCGGTCATCTATGCGGAGTTCGCGCGCGAGCACCCGGACCGGGTGCGGGCGATCGCGCTGCGGGAGCTGTCGATGGAGCAGCAGGTGCTGGCGCACGGCACCCCGACCGAGCTGCTCGAGGCCCCTGCGCCGCACGGGCGCCCGGAGGTGCGGGGCGCCGACGGTCGCGTGCTCGCCGAGCGGCTGCGCGGAATCGTCTAACTGACCGCGGCCCAGACCTGCTCGTCGCCGGCCTCGCCGAACGACGACAGGGTGACGACGCCGTCTGCGCACCCGGGCTCGCCGAGGAAGGCGTTGCCGGTGGACTCCGACTCGTAGGCGACGTCCAGTGCGGAGCCGTCCCAGCGCATCAGCCGGGCCGGGTCGCTGGGCCCGGCGGGGTCGCGCACGAAGAAGGTGTCGCCGCCGCAGGGGATGAGGGTGCCGGTGGTGCCCTTGCCGAGGACCTGCACCTCGCCGTCGACGCGGGCGCTGAAGCGGGCCACCTCCTGGCGCTGCTCGCGTGGCACCTCGGACCAGATCACGCCGGTCGAGGTCGGTGCGACGTCCCAGGCCGTGCAGTCGGCGGGGCCCTCGACAGGCTGCGGCTCGCCGGCCTGGTCGAGCACGTGGACGGTGYGGCAGGCGACCGGACGGGCGTCGTCGAAGGTCATCATCCCGACGCCGTGCTCGCCGGCGGTCAGGTTGCTGAAGCCGGTCCGTCGCGGGGCGCACCAGCCGTCCTCGCCGGTGCCGTCGCTCACCGCGAGGGTGGCCAGGCAGTAGGCGCCGCCCTCGCCGAGGGTCGGGTACCAGAGGCTGTCGTCGTACATCGCCCACGAGCCGCCGTTGGCGGGCTCGGGGGTGACGATGTCGGCGGTGGTGCCGGTGGCCAGGTCGACGCGGACGGCCGCGCCGGTGGAGGTCTCGCCGCCGGCGGCGAAGGACACGACGGCGGTGTCGCCCTCGAGCAGCACCGCGTCGACGCTGCGCCCCTCGACCGCGGGTACGACGACCGCGTCACCGCCGCCGTTCGGCTCGAAGCGGACCTCGGTCTCGGTGGCGACGGCGGTCCAGGCGGCGCCCCGCACCACCCGGTCCTCGGGAGCGTGGCCCGTGGGCTGCCACTCGAGGGGGCCGGCGCTCGGGGTGGGGTCGGACGACTCGGTGGACTCGCCGGCCGGCTCGCTCGGCGAGTCGCTCGGCGACGAGGTGGGACTGGTCGAGCCGCCGGTCCCGTCCGGGGAGTCCGCCCCGTCCCCGCAGGCGACCAGGGCCGGGCCCAGGAGCAGCAGCAGGGCGGCCGCGAGCGTCGTACGGGTGTGGGTGGCGGGGCGACGCGGCATCAGACGCCGATGTTGTGCTGGAAGTGCGCCTGGTTGGCCCGGTAGCTCTTGTAGGCGTTCTGCCACTGGGTGCGGGCGATCCGGGGCTCGGAGGGGTCGAACTTGTTCTGGTCCCACGGCTCGAAGTAGCCGAGCTGGGGGCGTCCGCCGGGGTTCTGGTCGAAGCCGCGGCCCACCTGGAAGTGTCCGGAGGCGTCGTCGTCGAGGTAGG
This sequence comes from Nocardioides sp. P5_C9_2, assembly GCF_054049555.1. Lineage (NCBI taxonomy): Bacteria > Bacillati > Actinomycetota > Actinomycetes > Propionibacteriales > Nocardioidaceae > Nocardioides > Nocardioides sp. P5_C9_2. The sequence goes on along the minus strand of NZ_JBFUMD010000234.1, from coordinate 990 downwards.
GGTAGTACTGCTTGAGCAGGATCGGGTGCAGGACGACGGGCGCGCGGTAGTCGTGGACGTGCTTCATCATCAGCAGGTACCACTGCTTGAAGGTGAAGTCGCCGATGTCGAGCACGATGTACTCGCCGGCGTAGTCGGCGCCGCCCCAGCCGGTGGACTCGTTGACGGTCCGCACCATGTCCGTGATCGCGGTGCCCGCGCTGGTGGTGCCCAGCTCGCCGGCCCAGTGCGCCTGGTTGCGGCGGGTGCCGTCCCATCCCCAGGCGATCATCTGCATCGCGCCGGGGCCGCACCAGTAGTAGCGCTGCTGCGGGCGGACCTGCTTCTGCTTGAGGATCTGGAAGGTCTCGGGGTAGTCCGCGGCGGTCTTGGGGCTCGGGGCGGCCGGGGCGACGGCCACGCTCGTGTCGGTCGTGGTGGTCGTCGTCGCGGTGGTGGTCGTGGGCGCGGGTGTGGTCGTGCTGTCGCGGGCCTGCGTGGCGAGCATCGCCTCGGGGTGGCGCTGGGCGAAGTCGGCCGGCAGTGGCACGCCCTGGATCTCGTGGCGCAGGAGCCAGACCTTGGCGACCGACGTGGCCGCGGTGGTGAGCTCGAGCCGCTCGGCGGCCGCGCGAGCGGTCGGGGTCATCCGGGCCTGCTGGCGCAGGGCGGTGGCGGGGTCGAGGTCGCCGGTGCGCTCGCGGCCGGCGGGGGTGCTGGTGGCCATCCGGGCGGCGACCTCGTGCTCGGTCGCGGTGGTCCAGCCGGTGCCGAGGCAGTAGCGCTGCCCGTCGAAGGTCGCGCACCGGGCGGCGGCGTCGGCCAGCGTGCGCGTGGAGGCGCCGGCCGGCACACGGGCGCTCGTGCCCTCGCGGACGACCCGGTCGATCTCGGCCTGCATCGCCGGGGTGACGACGCCGGGTCCAGCGGTGTCGCTGGTGCGGAGCGCGGTGCTGGCGGCCTCGGGCGTGAGGGCGGCGTCGGGGGTGGTGGCGTCGGGCAGCAGGGGTG
>NZ_JBFUMD010000233.1:0-5873 GCF_054049555.1 Nocardioides sp. P5_C9_2 | reverse complement strand
GGCCGTGGGTGAGGAAGCCGGAGCCGATGATCAGCACGCCCTCGTCGCGCAGCGGCCGCAGGCGCTCGCCGAGCCTCATCAACCGGGCCGGGTCCTGGGTCGGCAGCGACATCTGCAGGACCGGTACGTCGGCCTCGGGGTACATGATCCGCAGGGGCACCCACGCCCCGTGGTCGAGACCCCGCTCGGCGTGCTGGTGGACCGGCTCGCTCGGCGGCATCAGCCCGGCGATGCGCCGAGCCAGCGCGGTGGCGTCGGGGGTCTCGTACGTCATCCGGTAGTACTTCGCGTCGAAGCCGCCGAAGTCGTAGACGAGCGGAGCCCCGCTCGCGCTGAGGCTCACCGGCGCGGACTCCCAGTGGGCGCTCACGATGAGGATCGCCGTCGGGCGGGGCAGGTCGCCGGCCCACGCGGCGAGCTGCCCGGACCAGGTCGGGTCGTCGAGCAGCGGCGGAGCCCCGTGACCGATGTACAGCGCGGGCATCCGGGTCGTCGTGTCAGCCATCCGGTTCAACTTTCACCTAGGTGCCGTCGGGTGTCGGGGGTAGTCCGTGACGTTCGGACCCTGATCGTGCCCCCGGAGGGTGCCATTCGTCACGGACTACCCCGGGAGGGCCCAGTCCACCGGCGACCCGCCCTGCTCCGCCAGGAGCCGGTCGACGCGGGAGAAGGGCCGCGAGCCGAAGAAGCCCCGGGACGCGGAGAGGGGCGACGGGTGGGCGGACTCGACCCAGGGGATCGGCCCCAGCATCGGTTTGAGCGACTGCGCGTCGCGACCCCACAGGACGGCCACCAACGGCCCGCCCCGCTCGGCCAGCACGCGGATCGCCCGCTCGGTGACCTCCTCCCAGCCGCGGCCCCGGTGCGACGCGGCCTGCCCGGGGGTGACGGTGAGGACCCGGTTGAGCAGCATCACCCCCTGGTCGGCCCAGGCGGTGAGGTCGCCGTGCGGGGCCCGCGCGATCCCGAGGTCGGCCTCGAGCTCGGCGTAGATGTTGGCCAGCGACCGCGGCACCGGCCGCACGTCGGGCGCCACCGCGAAGGAGAGCCCGATCGGGTGGCCGGGCGTCGGGTAGGGGTCCTGACCGACGACCAGCACCCGTACGTCGGCCAACGGGCGCTGGAAGGCCCGGAGCACGTGGTCGCCGTCCGGCAGGTAGCCCCGCCCGGCGGCGATCTCCTCGCGCAGGAAGCGGCCCATCGCCTCGATCCTCGGCTCCACCGGCGCCAGGGCCCGCGCCCAGTCGTCCGCCACGTGTCCGGCGTCCACCAGTGCCTGCAACGTCGTCACGCGGGCGACGCTAGCCGGTGGCCGTGACCGGCGGTGGCCGTGACCGGCGGTGGCCGTGACCGGTGGGGTCCGTGACCGGCCGGCCTCAGCGCACCGGCCGCGACAGCCGGTCCAGGAAGGCGACCAGCAGTGCCTCGCGCATCGCCGGGGCCGCCACGTCGAGCATCGCGTTGACCTCGGCCATCCGCTCCGGCAGGGCGAGCGACCCGTCCGCGGACTCGCCCACCAGCCCGGACGCGGCCAGCAGGCCGTCGAAGTCGTCGTCGCCGAGCGTGGCCGGGTCGAGCGACTCGATGAAGGCCACGACCCCGGCGTCGACCGCCACCGGTCCGGCCGCCTGCGCGGCGGCGACCGACTCACGCAGGGCACGCGTGAAGTCGTCCAGTCCGGCGAGGGTGGCCGCGCTCACCGAGAGGTGCACGCTGGCCGGCCGGCCGGCGTACGACAGCTGCGGCTGGACGTACCAGCCCCGCGCGAGCATCTCGTCGGTGAGCGTGAACGGGTCGCACGAGTCGTCGGTGGCCAGTGCCACGAGCGTGGACTCGGGGGGTACGACGACGCGCAGCGCGGGCACGGCCCCGATCGCGGCGACGATCCGGTCGACCGCCTCGAAGACCCGACCGGCCAGCCGCAGGTAGCCCTCGTCCCCGATCGCGGTGACCACCGCCCAGGTGCCGGCGATCGGCCCGCCGGAGCGGGTGGACTGGGTGGTCTGGTTGAGCATCGTGTAGCCCGGCCACGCGGCGGAGGCGAAGAACTGCGGCCTGCGCAGCGACGCGTCGCGGTGCAGCAGCAGGGAGGTGCCCTTCGGGGCGTAGGCGTACTTGTGGGTGTCCACGCTGATCGAGGTGACGCCCGCGACGGCGAACGTCCACGGCGTCACCGGCCTCCCCAGCCGGGCGGCGTACGGCAGCACCCACCCGCCGATGCACGCGTCCACGTGGCAGCGCACCCCGGCGGCCGCGGCGGCCGTGGCGATCTCGGTCACCGGGTCCACGACGCCGTGGGCGTACGACGGGGCGCTGGCCACCACGAGCACCGTGCGGTCGTCGATGGCCGCGGCCMTCGCGGCCGGGTCGGCGCGGAAGTCCTCGCCGACCGGCACCAGCACCGCCTCGACGCCGAAGTAGTGGGCCGCCTTGTGGAACGCCGCGTGCGCCGTGGAGGGCAGCACCATCGTCGGCCGCTCGACGTCGGGCCGGGAGTCCCGCGCGCCCTGCACCGCCAGCAGGATCGACTCGGTGCCCCCGGAGGTCACGGTGCCGACCGCGGAGGCCGGGGCGTCGAGGAGCCCGCAGGCGACCCCGACGAGCTCGTTCTCCATCCGCAGCAGGCTGGGGAAGGCGGTCGGGTCGAGGGCGTTGGACCCGGCGTACGCCGCCACCGCCTCGCGACCGATCCGGTCCACCTCGGCGTCGCCGCCGTCGTACACGTAGGCGAGGGTGCGGCCGCCGTGGACCGGCAGGTCGCCCGCCTGCATCGCGCCCAGGCGCTCGCGGATCTCGTCGAGGGGATTCATGCGGGGGCCTCCGTGATCGCGCGGGCGACGGCGTCCGCATCGAGGGTGTAGCGCCGCAGCCACAGCAGGCTGAGCAGGACCAGGGCGGCGGGCAGCAGCGAGAACCCGAGGGTGATCGCGGTGACCGCGGAGTCGGGCTGGGTGACGTCGCCGCCCTCGGAGGAGACGTAGCCGCCGAGGGCGAGGACGACGGCGAAGACGGCCGGGCCCAGCGCGAGCCCGAGGGTCTCCCCGGCGGTCCACACCCCGGTGTAGACGCCGGCGCGGTTCTCGCCCGTCCGGGCGGCGTCGGTCGCGGCGGCGTCCGGCAGCATCGCCATCGGGAAGACCTGGCAGCCGGCGTAGCCCACGCCGACGAGCCCGGTCGCCGCGAAGGTCACCCCCACCGGTGCGTACGGCGCCAGCACGGCGAGGGCCGCTCCGGTGGCCAGCACCAGCGACGAGACGACGTACCCGCGCTGCTTGCCGACCCGGGCGCCGTACCGGGCCCACAGCGGCGTCAGCACCAGCGCCGGGCCGACGAAGCACACGAAGAGGATCGTCGAGGCGCCGGTCCGCCCGAGCACGTCGGTCGCGAGGTAGTCGACGCCGGCGAGCATGCAGCCGGTGGCCAGGGCCTGGAGGACGAAGGTGGTCAGCAGCCGCCGGAAGTCGCGGGCGTGGCCCACGATCCGCAGCTGCTCGCGCAGCGAGCCGGCGCCCGCGGCGACGGCCCCGATCGGCGCGCGCCGGGTCCCGACGTACGCCGCGACCACCCCCACGGCGATGAGCACCGCCATCACCACGCCCATCACCCGGTAGCCGGCGCGGCCGCCGACCGCGTCGCGGATCACCGGCGCCGTCGCCCCGGCCAGCATGATGGTGAAGGCGAGGATCGCGACGCGGGCGGTCATCAGCCGGGTCCGCTCGTCGTACGACGACGTGATCTCGGCAGGCATCGCGACGTACGGCACCTGGAAGAAGGCGTACGCCGTCGCGGCCAGCACGAAGAAGACCAGCACCCAGCCCGCCTCGAGCACGCGCGAGTCCAGGTCGGGCCCGGCGAAGATCAGCGCGAACGCGCCCGCCAGCATCACCCCCGCCCGCAGCAGCCAGGGCCGACGTGGCCCCGCGGGGTCGACGGTGCGGTCGCTGATCCGCCCGGCGACCGGGTTGAGCAGCACGTCCCACGCCTTGGGCGCGAAGACGATCAGGCCGGCCCACAGGGCCGCGATGCCGAGCGTGTCGGTGAGGTAGGGCAGCAGCATCAGGCCGGGCACCGTGCCGAAGGCGCCGGTGGCGACCGAGCCGGACCCGTAGCCCCAGCGCACGCTGCGCGGCAGGGCGCGGGTCTCAGCCATGGCGTGACTCTAGGGCCTTGCACTCACCGGGCAGCCGGTGATTGCCTGAGCGCCCGTCAGCTGCGGAGCGCCCGCGAGCCGCCCGATCCGTAGCGCCGGTCGGGGTTGGCGCCGATGGTGTCGGCGGACGGTGCTGTCTTCTTCCTCGCCGACGTCTTGGTACGGCGCGTGGGGTCGTCGCTGGACCACTGCTCGATCCACTCGTCCATGACCCGCCAGGTGGAGCCCCGCGCGGCGCGGCCGGTCAGCATGCCGAGGTGCCCGCCGGGGACGATCTCGAAGCGCGCCTCGCGCGCGCCGCTCAGGAGTGGCAGCACCGGTCGTACGGCGGCCACGGGTGCGATGCCGTCGTTCGCCCCGCCGAAGACGAGGACGGGCGCCGTGATGGCCGACAGCTCGATGCTCCGGTCGCCGAGCTGCATGGCGCCCCGAGCGAGCGAGTTGCTCTTGACGAAGCGGTGGTAGAGCTGCCCGAAGGTCCGGCCGGGGTAGGCGATCATGTTGGACGTGAAGCGGTCGACCGCCTCGAGCTSCGCCAGGTAGTCGGCGTCGTCGAGGTGCGTCAGCACCGCCATCGGCTTGGTGACGACCTTCTGCGCCGAGGCGGCCGTGAACACCCAGTTGACCAGCGGCTGGGGGACCCCGCCCAGGACCCGGTAGGTGCGGGTCAGCAGGCCTCTCCCGTCGGTGAGGTTCAGGAGCGGTCGCACCGGCGCCACGAGCGGCACCTTCTTCACGTCGACCGGGGAGCCGAGGACGGTGAGGGAGGCGATGGGCAGGTCGGGCTGGTCGGCGGCGGTGAGCATGGCGAAGATGCCGCCGAGGCTCCAGCCGACCACGTGCACCGGTCGGCCGCCGGCGTGCGCCGAGACCTCGCGGATCGCTCGGGGCAGGACCTCGTCGACCCAGTGCTCCATGCCGAGGTTGCGGTTGCGGAAGGAGACCTGGCCGTACTCCACGAGGTAGGTACGCCTGCCGAGGGAGATGAAGTGCTCCACCAGGGAGCAGCCCCGCCGGAGGTCGTAGCACAGGGCGGGCGCCGCCAGCGGGGTCACGAGCAGGACCGGGTCGCCCGACTCGCGCACCGCGGCCGCGGGCCGGTAGTGGTAGACCTCGCGCAGCTCGCCGTCGTCGATCAGCGTGCGCGGCATGGGCCGGAGGTCGGCGAGTCCGCCGTACAGCACCTTGTGGGCGACGTTGCCCGCCGCCGCGACCAGCTGGTCCGGCTTCGGTGGGAGGAGGTCCATGGGGCGAAAGATACGCCGGGTCACCATGTCCGGGGGGATGTCCGGGGGGATGGCCGGGGGGATGGCCGGGGATGGCCGGCGGGATGTCGCCCCGAGGGATGTTGCCCCCGGGACGGGGCCCCGCTAGACACGACACCATGAAGTGGAACCTCGCCGCCCTCGGGGCGGCCGCCGTCGCCGGCACCGTCGTGCACGACGTCACCCAGCGTCGGCACGCCATCCTCCGCAACTTCCCGGTCGTCGGCCACCTGCGCTTCTTCCTCGAGCGCTTCGGCCCCGAGCTGCGGCAGTACATCGTCACCAGCAACGACGAGGAGCGGCCCTTCAGCCGCGACCAGCGCAGCTGGATCTACGCCAGCTCCAAGCTGGAGAACAACTACTTCGGGTTCGGCACCGACAACGACATGGAGCACGTCGAGGGCTACCCGATCATCAAGCACCGCACGTTCATGGGTCCGGGCGCGGCGACCCTGCCC
>NZ_JBFUMD010000232.1:0-5923 GCF_054049555.1 Nocardioides sp. P5_C9_2 | reverse complement strand
CATCAAGACCATCGGCGACGAGATCCTGGTGACCGCCGACGACCCGCACGCGGCCGCCGAGATCGCGCTGGCCCTCACCGGTCGCGGGCTCGACGAGGACGACCTGTTCCCCGCCGTGCGGGCCGGGCTGTCCTACGGCCCGGTCGTGAGCCGTCTCGGCGACGTGTTCGGTCCGACGGTCAACATCGCCGCCCGGCTCACCTCGGTGGCCCGGCCGGGCACCGTGGTCGTCGACCGGGGGATGCACGACGCGCTCGCGCCGCCGCAGGCAGCCGACCCGTCGGACGGGGCGGGGGTGTCGGACGGGTCCACGGAGCCGGCCGCCGACACCATGCCTGACCCCGGGGACGACGACGGGGACGACGTCGGTGACGACGACGGTGACGACGACGGCCCGGCGTACCGGCTCAGGCGGCTGCGCCGCGTCTCGGTCAAGGGGTACTCGCGCCTCGAGGCGTGGAGCCTGCGCCGCCCGCGCCGGGACTGACGCATCCGGCCGCATCCGGCCAAAGCCCTGCGCTCGCGCCGACGTCTGCCGGTCGGCGTACGACGAAGGCCCCCTCCACCTCGCCGTGAGGTGGAGGGGGCCCGTCGTCACTCCGTGCCGTGCGGCGCGACCCGGTGCGGGTCGCGCCCGCGATCGATCAGCGCATCGCGCGCGCGTCGGCCTTGGTGTGCTGGAAGGCGGTGATGCGGTCGCCGGTCAGGACGGAGAACGTCGTGTGGTCGACGTTCCACACGTTCCCGATCCACAGCTCGGGCGTGCTCAGGATCCACTCGCCCGCCTGCGCGATCGCCGCACCGGTGAACCCGTTGTACTCACCGAGGACGATCCGCTTGTCGGGGAAGCCCTGGGTGTCGAGCCACGACGCCAGCTGCGGGACGGCGCGAGCCGGGAGCAGCGCGTTGTTCGGCGCCGAGGCGGTGCCCTCCTGGTAGGAGTCGACTCCGACGAAGTCCCAGGCCGCGAGCAGCTCGGGGCTGGTGTACTCCGCGAAGTTGGCGCGACCGGAGGCGTTGAGGTTGTCGAGCAGCCATCCGTTGAGGATGGGTCCGACCGAGACCGAGGGGGTCTTCACGGCGTCGAGGAATCGCTGCGACCCGGCACGGAACACCGCGGGGGTCATGTCGCCGTGGGGCTCGTGCCAGTAGGTGGCGGTGACCGGGGCGCCGAGACCGCTCAGCTGGGTGCGCAGCGTCGCGAGCCAGGCGTCGTAGCCGCCGTTGGCCATCGTCACCGGGTCGGGCACCTTGTAGGAGACGACCGGGATCATCCCGTCCGCGATGGCCTTGCGGATCAGCGGCAGCTGGCTGGAACCGGACGACGACAGGTCGGCGAAGATCCGTCGCGACTTCACGCCGCTGGCGCCGACCTCCTGGATTCGCTGGTCCCACGTGTTGGCGGGGGCGCTCATCCCGATCACCTTGGGGGTGGTCGAGGTGGCCGGCGGGTTGGTCGGGGTCGCCGGGGCCGTCGGCGACGTCGGCGGCGTCGTCGTGGCGGGCGGGGTGCTGGCGGCCGCGGTGCTGGTGCGCAGCGACGGCCGGAAGGAGGCGGTGCCGGCCTCGGTGGAGGCGAACTGGACAGCCTTCGAGGCAGAGGTCTCGACGCGCACGCCGAGGACCTCGCCGGGGGTGACGAGCGTGGGGTCCAGGGCGATGGTCTCGGTGGTTCCGGCGACCAGGGCGTCGGACGACCCGAGACGGACGCGCTCGGTCGGCTTCGTCGACCAGTTGATGGTCTGCTCGGCCCAGCCGGTACCGGTGCGGTAGACGGTGACACCGCGGGCTGCGGACACGCTCGGACGCAGTCGGAGGTCGACCGAGCCGAGGTCCTTGCCCGTCGGGACGTCGGGGACCGTGAACTTCAGGTAGACGTGCTTGGTGCCGGCGTCACGCCCGTCGACCGTGAGGCTCGTGCTGGAGCCGTAGTTGGCTCCGCTCTTCGCGGCGTTGACGTGGGAGTCGGCCGTGGCGACGGTGTCGTCGTTGGCAGCCTGTGCGGGCGGGGCGGCGATGGCGAGGCCGGTCAGACCGGTGACGAACACCAGCGCGGACGTGGTTCGCTTCATGTGGGAAGACAACTTTTCGGGCACTTTCCGGTGGGGTACTGGCCGTGCGGGGGCAGGGCCAGGTGCGCGTCATGGAGAGCTCCGACGTTGCAGAGCTTCGTCGGGGGGCGCGCCGAGCACGGACGTCCGAGCACGTCCGGCACATCTGTGATGTCTCCAGCGCTGCGGCGAGCGTCAGGAGCAGAACGTGCGATCGGCATCACCCGCGAGGGCGGGGAGCACAGGCACGTCCGATGAACTTGTTCGTGAGGGGGGAGTAGGGACGGTGCGGGGGCACCCTTGTGACGGACTTGACAGTAACTTGCCGTTGGCATGAGTCAAATTTCGCGACGCCGGTCCCAACTCCGCCGGACGGCGCGTCCGCGCGAGGCCGTCAGGCGTGGCTCAGGCGTGGCTCAGGCGGGGCACGGGGGTTGCGGCGCCCGGCGAGAGACCGACGGAAGTATGACGAGGCCCACACGTCGACGACGGGGCATCTCGGCACTCAGGCCGCCCGACGGGGGCCGAAATTGGAAGCCCGGCCGCTGTTGACGGGGGAAACAACAACGACCGGGCGAGCGAAAACCTACCCCCAGGGCACCGGAGCGACAAGGGGTGGGGTCAAAAACACTCGGGGGTCAGCGGATGGTGACCTGCCGGTTGGCGAGTCCCGCACGGGCGGAACGCTGCTCGGAGGTCAGCTCGGAGGTGTCGGCGAGCGCCTCCTCGAGGTCGGCGGCGAAGCGCGCGGCCGGCTCCTCGAGGACCTCCGCACCCGTGCCGACGGGCAGGTCCCAGACCGGGGCGAGCAGCCCGTGGGCGCGGAACATGCCCACGAAGCGCGAGCCCTCGGCGATCCCGTCCCGGCCGGCGGCGTGGAGGCGGGCGAGCGCGTCGAGCAGCTGGTCCTCGGGGTGCGGCATCACCCAGCGCAGGTGCTCCTTGGTGCCGACGTTGGTCCAGTACGCCGCCTCGACGCCCGCGAGGCGGGTGGTCGGGTTGGCCGCGCTGTCGGCCTGCTCGAGGGCGGCCTCCATGGAGGCGTCGCGGTCCTCGACGTCGTCGATCCAGTAGCCGAAGCCGTCGTGGACCGTGATGTCGAGCTCCGTGTCGTTGATCAGGTCCTGCAGGCGGGGGCCCTCTCCGGGCGCCTCGGTGAGGCCGACGATGCCCGCCTCCTCGGTGGCCAGGGCCTTCTCGAGCACCGCGCCGAGGTCGCGGGCGGGGTCGCCGTACTGGTGGGCCACCTGGAGGCCGATCCAGATCGCTCCGGAGTCGCGGACCATCGCCGGCGCGGCCATCGGCAGCAGGGTGCACAGCCGGACCTCGCGGTCGGTGCCCTTCACGTCGAGCGGGACGGTCGCGGCGGGGACCAGCTCGCGCAGCGCGATGACGTCGCACTCGCCCGGGATCCCCTCGAAGGGCCGGCGGACGAAGACCGGGGCTRCACCTCCAGCAGCCCCGTGGCAYGCCTTGTAGCGCTTGCCCGAGCCGCAGGGGCAGGGCTGCCGCGGGCCGACCTCACCCTCCACGGGAGGAGCGGTGTCACGGGTCTTGGTACGGGACTTCTTCGCCATGGGGCGAGGCTATCCAACGCCTCCGTCGGGCCTGCCGTCGAGGAGCTCGAGCAGCTCCGCGGGCCGGTCGGTGATGACGGCCGTCACACCGAGATCCAGGCAGAGGCGCAGGTCGGCCTCGGTGTTGACGGTCCACACGTGGACCTGGCGCCCCGAGCGACGCAGCGAACGGACCAGGCCCGGATGCTGACGCAGCTCCTCGATCCCGGGGCCGATGATCCAGTCGTCGCCGACCACCCGACGCAGCATCGGCCAGTGGTGCGCCTTCTCCACCAGCATGACGACGTCCACCTCGGGAGCCAGCCGCTTGGTGCGCTGGAGGGCGGTGAAGGAGAAGCTCATCACCCGGACCGGGCTGCCGGCGCGGTCCCAGCCGAAGTCGGCGAGCAGCTCGACGACCCGCTTCTCGACCAGCCCGCCGTACCGGGTCGGGTGCTTGGTYTCGATCGCCAGCTCGATGCGGCGATCGGCGTCGGCGACCGTCTCCAGGAGCTTGCGCAGCGTGAGCACCTTGCCGTAGCCCGGGTCGAGCTCCGGCGCCTCGTCGTCCAGGTCCGACCACGGGTTCTTCCACCGCGCGAAGTCCAGCTCGTCGAGGTCGGCGAGGTTCATCGTCGAGACCAGCCCGCGCGAGGACGCCGTCCGCCGCAGGTCCCGGTCGTGCACGCAGACCAGGTGTCCGTCGGCGGTCAGGCGCACGTCGCACTCGAGCGCCTCGGCGCCCAGCTCGATGGCCCGCGTGTAGGCGCGCAGGGTGTGCTCGGCGGTGTCGTGACTGGCTCCGCGGTGAGCGACGACCTGCGGCCTCATGGGACGAGCGTAGGGCTCCCCGACGCCGGCGCCTCGTCCACCTGGAGATCGCGCCCGCGTGTCTCGGGCAGGAGCGCCGCGCAGGTGAGCGAGAGGACCGCGACGAGGGCGTTGTAGCCGGCCACCCACCACAGGGTGCCGCCCCCGACCGTGACCAGCCACGCGGCGATGAGCGGGGTCAGCCCCGACGCGAGGATCCCGGAGACCTGGTAGAGCGTGGAGAGCGCCGAGTAGCGGTAGCGGGTGTCGAAGAGCTCGGACCAGAAGGCGGCCAGCGGGCCGTAGATGACGCCGTACAGGACCCCGAGGCCACCGATGAAGACCACGCCCACCGCGAGCGTCGTCCCCTGCTGGACCAGCCAGGCGGCGGGGAAGGCGAACAGCAGCGCCAGCGTCGCACCGACGCGGTAGACGGGTTTGCGCCCGACCCGGTCGCTCACGTGCCCGGAGAGGAGCACGAGCACCACGCCGACCAGCGCGCCGACGATGATCGCGTTGAGCACGGTCGAGCGCGGCACCCCGACGGTGTTGACCGAGTAGGCGAGCAGGTAGACCGAGAAGAAGTTGAACGTGAAGCCCTCGATGTAGCGGGTGCCCATGCCGAGCAGCAGCCGTCGCGGCTGGCGGCGCACCATCTCGGTGACCGGCATCGCGGAGATCTCCTTCTCCTGCGCCACCACCTGGAACGCCGGGGTCTCCATCACCGAGAGCCGGATCCACGCGCCGATGGCGAGCAGCACGACGCTCACCAGGAAGCACGCGCGCCAGCCCCAGGCGAGGAACTCCTCGTCGGGCAGCTGGCTGGCGATCGCGAAGGCGCCACTGGCCAGGAACAGCCCGCCCGGTACGCCGATGTGGGCGAAGCTGCCGAAGAAGCCGCGGCGCTCGGTCGGTGCGAACTCGACGGCCAGCAGCACGGCGCCGCCGTACTCGCCGCCCACCCCGATGCCCTGGAGGATGCGCAGCAGCACGAGGAGCACGGGTGCCCAGACGCCGATGGACTCGTACGACGGCAGCAGGCCGATCGCGGCCGTGCCGGCGCCCATGATCACCAGCGTCCAGATCAGCATCTTCTTGCGACCGATCCGGTCCCCGAAGTGGCCGAAGATCAGCCCGCCGACCGGTCGGGCCACGAAGCCGACGGCGAAGGTGCCGAAGGCGGCGAACTGTGCCGCGGGTCCGTCCAGGCCCGAGAAGAAGAGCTTGTCGAAGACGAGTCCCGCGGCGGTGCCGTAGAGGAAGAAGTCGTACCACTCGATGGTGGCGCCGACGGCCGAGGCGAGGGCGACCTTGCGGGCCGACGCGGCGTCGGGCGGGTCGGACGGGGCGGTCGGGGACGCCGGGGCGGGGGCGGCGAGGGTCATGGGTGCTCCTGGGCGGGGGGGCAGGACGAAACTGCAGTAAACCGCTAGAGATTGATCACTGCAACCCGACACCTTCGGTAGTCCGTGACGTTCGGCCCCCTGTTCGCGCCCAATCGGGGGC
>NZ_JBFUMD010000231.1:0-5956 GCF_054049555.1 Nocardioides sp. P5_C9_2 | reverse complement strand
GCGTAGCCCCGCTCGCCGAGGACGGTGGGCGCGTCGGGGTGGACCGGCACGATCCGCTTGCCGCGCTCCTGGAGGAGCTTGGCGATGGAGTACGCCGTGCGCCCGGTGTCGCCGGACAGGCCCACGACCGCCCAGGTCTCGAGGTCGTCGAGCATGCGATCGACGGTCGCGGGGTCCTGCCAGTCCGTGCTCATGGCGCCACCGTAGCGCTCAGCCCTCGCCCCCGACGTCGCCGTCGGTCGCCGCGACGAGGTTCGCCACCACGGCCTCCATGCCCGTCTGCAGCGCGAGCGCGTCGACCGACTCGTACTCCGGGAGCTCGCCCTTCTCGACGGCCTTGGCGGACCCCTTCGTGAGCTGGCGGGCCTTGAGCTCGATGACGTAGCGATCGAGGAGTGCGTAGTAGTACGCGTCGCCGTCCCGGGTCGCCAGGAGGTAGGACGCGTCCACGTCGTAGAGGCCACCGTTGCGCAGTCCCGCACGGATGGTCCTGACCCGGCCCGGTCGCACGGAGGGGTCCCCGAAGACGAGGTTGGAGAGGTGGGAGTCGAGCACCTTCTCCGCATCGTCCTGGGGCGCGACGTACTGGACGGTGAGCTCGGCGTAGTGGTCCCGCGTCGCGTCCTGGCGGTCGCACGAGCTGTCGTGCGACCGGGCGGCGGGGGTCTCGGCGGCGAGGTTGACGTCCGGGGCGGCATCGACCGAGCTGAGGTCGACCTCCGCCAGCGGGGTGGCCGGGAACAACGACTCCACCGCCTCCTCGTCGAGGAGCGAGCAGGGGTCGAGGAAGGTGGGCCAGTCGTCGTCCTGCACGAACCACGGGTCCGCCGTCTCGCCGAGCCCCTCGGGATCRCCGACCCGGTCGAGCGCGCGGGTGAGCACGCGCTCGGCGAGCGCGGCGTCCTTCTCCGTCAGGTCGTCGGTGAAACCTGCGTCGCGCTTGCGCGTGAAGGTGAGGAAGAGGTTGTCGGCGGTGGCGACGAACTCGTGGGTGCCGACCCGCCACAGGATGCGCTCGTCCAGCCCGGGCAGGCGGACACCGCCGAGGTCGACCCGGGCGTCCTCGATCAGGTCGACGATGCTCTGCTCCGCATCGGAGATCCCGCCGCGGAGGACCCGCGGCGGGATCTTGGCGTCCCCGAAGCGCTTGAAGGTGCGCCACTCGGACATCGCGCGGGCCTCCGAGGTGAACTGGTCGACCCCGAGGTTGGCGTGCCTCCCCGCGGCGTCCCCGAAGGAGTAGTCGCACGACGTGGGGACGCGCTGTCCCGACACCGTGCCCTTCATGTCCGCCAGCTCCTCGGGGGTCGTCGAGGTGGCCCGACCGTGCTCGGTGAACTCCGCCTCCTCGGTGAGGGGGAAGAGGTCGGCCGCGTCCGTCGGGGACAGGAGCCGGCACGGCGAGACGTAGGCCCGGTCGCCGATCATGATCGCCGGAGCGGCGGCCGCCTCGTCCTCGGCGGTCTGCTCGGGACTGGCGGGCGAGGACGCGGGCGCGGTGGGTGCGGGCTCGCCCCCGTCGGTGCCGTCGTCGCCCGCGCAGCCGGCGAGGGCGGTGACGGCGACGAGCGCGGCGGTGACGATGATCGGCGTACGCATGGGGCGGGACGTGCCCGGTTCGGCGCGGTGTCAAACCCGAAGGGGGTTACCTGCCGGTACTCTGTGACCTCATACACACCCACGGAGGGACATCACCATGCTCCACACCCCAGTACGCCGCGTCAGCGCGGCCCTCGCCGCCAGTGCCCTGAGCGCCGGCGCGCTCGTCGCCATGACGGCACCGGCCGCCCAGGCTGCGACCGCGGCGACGACCTTCACCTGCAACTTCCCGAGCCTCGGCCCCCGCGACATCCCGGTCGGCATCACCGCGACCCTCCCCGCGGCCGCCAACGCCGGCCTCGACGCGCCGGCCATCCCGGTGCTGCTCAGCGTCACCCTGCCCGCCGACGTGGTGCAGGCGGCCAAGGGGCTGTTCGGCGCGACGACGATCGGTGGCTTCTCCAACGACATGGTCGCCACGCTGGACGAGCTGTCCTCGGCAAAGGCCGCCGACCTCGCCCTGCAGGACGTCCGGTTCCCGCAGACCGCGGTGCCTGCCACCCCGGCGCCACTGACCCTCAACACGCCCAACCCGCTCGCCACGCCCGGCGTCGTGCCGGCCACGACCGTGCCGGTCAACCTCCCGGGTGCCGGCACCTACGACATCGTGGTGCCGTCGGCGTTCACCTTCACGGCCACCAAGCAGGGCGACGTGGTCATGCTCGCCGACATCCCCTGCGCGCTCAAGGCCGGCTCGCCCGCCAGCCTGGGCTCGATCGTCCTGGCCGCCAACGAGTCCACGACGAAGGCCAAGCCCGCCAAGAAGGTCACCCCGGTCGGCAAGAAGGCCAAGCTCAAGGTCACCGTCAAGGCCGACAACGAGACGCCCAGCGGCAAGGTCAAGGTCATGAAGGGCAAGAAGGTCCTCGGCAAGAGCAGCCTCAACGCCAAGGGCAAGACCACGGTCACGCTCAAGAAGGCGCTGCCCAAGGGCAAGACCGTCGTGAAGGTCGTCTACGTCGGCGACGACTTCACCGAGACCTCCAAGGACAAGAAGGTCGCGATCAAGGTCGGCTGACACCGCTCCGCGATCCTCGACCGCCCGGTCGGTGCCTCGGCACCGACCGGGTGTTCGTCGTTCGGAGGTCCGTTCGAGGCCATGGTTACCCGCAAGTAGAATCCTCCCCATGAGCGACTTCTACGCCCTCTCCGAGGAGCACCGGGCCATCCGCGAGGCTGTCCGCGACCTGTGCGACGCCAAGGTGGCGCCGTACGCCGCCGCGGTGGACGAGGAGGCCCGCTACCCGCGGGAGGCCGCCGCGGCGCTGCTCGCCGCGGACTTCCACGCCCCGCACGTGCCCGAGGAGTACGGCGGCGCGGGTGCGGACGCACTGGCCACGGTGCTGGTGATCGAGGAGGTCGCCCGCGCGTGCGTGTCCTCGTCCCTGATCCCCGCGGTCAACAAGCTGGGATCCCTGCCGGTGCAGATCGCGGGCTCGGAGGAGCTGAAGCAGAAGTACCTCGGCGCCCTGGCCCGCGGCGAGGGCGGGTTCTCCTACTGCCTCTCCGAGCCCGACGCCGGCTCGGACGCGGGTGGGATGAAGACCCGCGCGGTGCGCGACGGCGACGAGTGGGTCCTCGACGGGGTGAAGCGCTGGATCACCAACGCGGGCGAGTCGGAGTTCTACACCGTCATGGCCGTCACCGACACCGAGAAGAAGACCCGTGGCGGGATCTCGGCCTTCGTCGTGGAGAAGTCGGACGCCGGGGTCTCCTTCGGTGCACCGGAGAAGAAGCTCGGCATCAAGGGCTCCCCGACCCGCGAGGTCTACCTCGACATGGTCCGCATCCCGGCCGACCGGATGATCGGCGAGGAGGGCACCGGGTTCGCGACCGCGATGGCGACCCTCGACCACACCCGCGTCACGATCGCCGCCCAGGCGGTGGGGGTCGCGCAGGGGGCGCTGGACTACGCGCTGGGCTACGCCAAGGAGCGCCAGCAGTTCGGCAAGTCGATCGCGGAGTTCCAGGGGCTTCAGTTCATGCTCGCGGACATGGGGATGAAGGTGGAGGCGGCACGGCAGATGACGTACGCCGCCGCCGGTCGCTCCGAGCGCGGCGATGCGGACCTGACGTTCTTCGGTGCCGCGGCCAAGTGCTTCGCCTCGGACGTGGCCATGGAGGTCACCGTCAACGCCGTGCAGGTCCTCGGTGGCTACGGCTATACCCGCGACTACCCGGTCGAGCGGATGATGCGCGACGCCAAGATCACCCAGATCTACGAGGGCACCAACCAGGTCCAGCGGATCGTGATGGCACGACAGCTCCTTGCCGGGGTTCAGGCGGAGCTCTGACCTGGCTCCCGCGATGCCGCCTCGAGCCGGTCGCGCCACTGTGAGGGCGAGCAGCGGTACCGTCGTGTGAACCACCGCGACATGGCGCTGGGGGCGGCGAACCCCAACGCCTCGGACACCTGCGTCACGGTGCAGTCGGGGTCACGCAGTCGCTCCTCGGCGAGGGCCGCGCGAACGTCGTCGAGCAACGTGGTGAAGGTGGTCCCCTCGCGCTCCAGTCGGCGGTGCAGGGTACGGCRGTCCATGCCGAGGTCCCGCGCCACCAGCTCTGCCGAGCAGCGTCCGGACGGCAACCTGGCCCGGATCAGCGTGTGCACCGCACCGGTGGTGCCGGCGTCGCGCGACTCCAGCTGGAGGAGGCCGAGGAAGCGCTGCGCGTACTTGCGACGCTGGGGGTCCTGCTGCAACGGCAGGGCCACGTCGTCCCGGAGGAGGACGACGGCGGCTCGCGGGGCATCGAACACGATGGTGGTGTCGAAGACGCTCTGGTGCGTTGAAAGGTCGCGAGGCGCATCGTGGGGTAGATGMACCTCGACCGCGCGCCAGTCCGGGTCGAACAGCTCCCGGACGATCCCGTAGTACGCAGCGACGGCCAGTTCCAGTGCCTGGCGCGCCGAGCCCGGATCGACGTCGTCGTCGAGGGACAACGTCACCTCGACCGTGGTCGACGTGTCCGCTTCGACCGTCGAGAACGAGATGGCCTGGTTGTAGCTGGCGGCGCTGCGGTGGAGCAGCTGCAGGGCGCCGGCCACGTCGGGCTCCTCGTGCAGGAGGAGGCTCAGCGGCCCCACGGTGGACAGGCGACGTCTCTTCGACAGCAGGAGGCCGAAGTCCTCACGATCCGACGCGCGGGCCGCCGACCCGAGCGCACGGGCCACGGCACTGACCGGCGACCAGGCATCCGGGTCCAGAGCATCCACGTGCAGGCCCTGCGCGGCGAGGAGGTGCGCAGCGTCGAGGCCGAGCCCGCGGGCAACCGCGACGTAGCCGCGCAACGCGGCACGCCTGCAGAGCAGCGGTGCGACCCGAGGAGCTGTCATGTCCCCGAAGGACACGGGACTCGTCCCGTTCGGTGCTGTGTCGACGGTCGCCGGTCCGTACCGTTGATCGTGAGGACACGGCGGGCATGCCCGCGCCCATCAGCCGTCGTGCCTCCGGGACGAACCCCCCTGAAGCGTCCCACCCTACGGATTCCTCGCCGCGCCCGTCCCCCCTGTCGGGGCGCGGCGAGGATGACGTCGGGACGCGGGCGTGTGCCCGGACCTCCCAGGTCCGACCTGGCGGCATTCGGCGCCTGGAGGGCGGCCAGGCGGTCCCGGGCGAGTCGTTCGACGAGGATCGGCACGAAGGACCGGACCCGGCTCCCGTCGAACTCGCCGCGGAGCTCGCCGACCACCTCTGCGACGACCGTCGCGGAGACCGATGGGAACCTTTCCATGAGTCGGGCGCTCACCAGGCCGATCGCGTGGGTCAGCGCGGCCTCGCCCAGGTCCGGAGCACCCGGCTTCGCGATCGCCTCCGCCGGTCCGGCCGGAGTCCTGCGTACGTCCGTGGTCGTCATGCTTTCCCTGCCCCCTCCGGTCCCACGGCCCGCGTCCGCACCGCGCGGCGAGTCCTGTCACACGTGGGCTTCCCCTGAGGATCCGTTGCTCCGAGGGGGTGTCGCAACACCCCTGTCAGCAGGTCACCCGGGTGAGTCGAGGAGGGTCCGCGGAGGGCGATGACCGGGGGAGGGTCCTGTGCCAGTATGCCGAGGGCGACCCGACGATCCGTCCGCGCGGGCGGACGGCATGGCGGGCCCGGGGAGGTCTTCATGCCAGGGACATCACGACACCGTGCCGCTGGGCCGGCCGCGGGCCTCGTGCTCGCCCTCCTGCTGGTGAGCGGATGCGGCGACGGCGCGGGCGACCGGCCGACTCCGTCGCCCACCCAGTCACCCACGGCCGAGCCGTCCGGGACGCCCACGGTGCCGAGCCCGACCCGGACACCCACGGTGCCGAGCCCGACCCGGACGCCCACGGTGCCGAGCCCGACCCGGACACCCACGGTGCCGAGCCCGACCC
>NZ_JBFUMD010000230.1:0-5960 GCF_054049555.1 Nocardioides sp. P5_C9_2 | reverse complement strand
GTTCGCGGAGGCTGCGGTGGTGGTGCTAGGTCGAGCCATGCGGGGTTGACTCCTTCGATGCGGCTCGGATGGGGCTCAGGCAGGTTCAAGTGGGTTCGAGCGGGTTCAGGGAGCGGTCCGGCTCGGGTTCGGGGTGCGCGGGGACCGTCTGTGCAGGGACCGATCGGTCACTTCTCGAGGGGCGTCCCAGTGCGCACGGACGCGACGACGTCGAGGACGGCCTGGGAGGTGGCAGCCGCGGCACGTTGCTCGATGAGCAGGTCGACGTGGAATGCGCCGGTGACGACGTGGTGGGCGCTGTTGGTGGACAGGGTGGCGAGCTGGTTCTGCTTCGCCATCCAGCCCGGGCTGCTGCCCTCACCGGCGGTCAGCACGTACAGGGGTTCGTCGTTGAGGGTGGTGAGCGCGGTGGCTTCCTTCGCGGAGGCACCTCCCTGGAGGTACTCGTCGATGGTGCTGCGCAGGTGCTGACTGGTCACGGAGCTCGCGCGTGCTGCGTCCTCAGAAGCCGGCGGCAGGGTCGCTCCGCTGGCACCGACGACTAGCCGCATCAGACCGAAGCGCGCGGTTTGGGACAGAAGCGCTGAGATGCGGTCCATCGAGCCGCCCGAGCGTGTGGGCGCCGCGGCAGTGGAGGTGGGCGGCTGGTTCGACGACGACGCCGGTGCGGTGGAGTCGATCAGCACCATCCCGGCTACATCGGTGGGGTACTGGGCGGCGAAGGTGAGGCTGTACAGGCCCCCGAAGGAGTGACCAGCCAGCACGTAGGGGCCGGGTTCGTCTGCACGGTGGAGCAGCGTGTGAAGGTCGGCGGCGATCTGGGTGGCGTCCTGGGTGGTGTCGGCTGGGTCGCTCCATCCGCGTCCCGCGCGGTCGTAGACGCAGACGCGGGTCTCACGGGCCACGGCGGGCGCTACCCAGCCGAGCGTTGAGGACGACATGCCCGCACCTGGCTCGAGCACGACGGTGGGGCTACCCGAGCCGGTGCAGTTCAGGTGAAGGCGGTGTCCCCCCACGTCGACCAGCCGGCCGGGCATCRGTGGCTGCGGTGCGGCTGCGGAGAGAATTACGTCAGTTCCGGCTCCCAGTGAGACGACGCCGAGGAGTACGACTGTCGGGTAGAGGAGCCAGCGTCCGAGCCGGCTGCCCAGGTCTCGTCGGATGCGCAAGACCATCCAGACGCTCAGTGCGATGGCGGCTGGCGGCCACACCCAGCTGAGCGCGTCGTCGGCATTGGCGCCGAACGTGGCTAGCGTCAGCCCGCTCAGGCCCATGACCAGTGCTGGGACCCGCGCCCAGCGCTGCGGCTGGTCGGTGAACCGGCTCGAGAGCGCGGCGAGCATCGTCCACCCTAGGGCGAACCCGCAGAGCACCGCTCCCGTGAGCTCGCTCGGTTCGGCCGGGATGATCGGCAGGGCCGCGAGACCCGTCGCGGCGAGGAGCCCGCCTACGAGGGAGCCGACGACGATGCGGCCGAGGCGTCGCTTCGCCTTCTTGGAGGGCGTCGTGGTGTTCGGACGGGCCCGCCGGCCCTGGGCTGAAGTTCGGACCGTTGCGCTGTCGTCRTCGTGAGCCGGGACTGTCGAAGTCGCTCGGCCGGCCGCGTCGGTGGAGGGTGCAGCAACCATGTCGAGCACTTCCTTCGTTGTCTCGGGTGGGGCGACTGCACGTTGGGGCCGCCGCTTGTGGTGCTCAGGTTCAATCGACGGCCTTGCCGGTGACTGTCCGGGCGCTGTCCGCTCCAGCACTCCCTGGACAACTGGCGCACGTCCGGGAGCTGCAGCCATGTCGCCGCCCGTAGACGTAAGAGATGCAGGGTCCCGTCGGGCAGGGAGCAGGGGCTGCTAGGAGGGCATTGCCCCCGTCGCGCTCAACGCCCTCGTCGACCCCGTTGCCGCTGTTGCCGCTGAGCTACGCCGGCCCGAGAGTCCCGTCCTCGGTCGTGACCAGCTGTGGGCGGGCCCGCAGGGGGCCCGAGGAGTTGGACAGCGGGCGGACAGTCCTACCCCCCACGCTGACCTGGTCAGAGCGGAGGAGTCTCAAGGAGTGGGTCCGACATGCGTCACATCCATCTGGTTGTTGCCGGCATGGGCTGCCGTCGTTGCGTTCGCGAAGTGACTGGCCTGGTCCGTGACATCCCTGGTGTGCAGACCGTAAGCGCCAACGCGCGCGACTGCACGGTCCATCTGTCGGGCTCAATGCAGCTGGCCGATGTCCTCGCCGCGTTTGCCGGCACCACCTACGTCCCCCAGCTAGCCGAGGCCACCATGGACGCTTCGGCGGGCGCTTTGGAGGGCGACGGGGACGGACGCCAGACGGACGACAGGAATGAGACAGCAGTCAGCAAGCGGTCCCCGTGACCGTGGTGTCAGAGCCGACTACGGCTAGACCGCACTACAGAAGGGCACGTCATGTCTACAACGCCTTCCGCCGGGGAAGCCCGAAGCAGCCGCCGATGGGTTGCTTTGGGCGTCATCGCTGCGGCGCAGTTCATGGTCATCATGGACACCTCCATCATCGGCGTCGCGTTGCCGAAGATGCAGCGCGACCTCGGGTTCACTCCGCAGGGGCTCAGTTGGGTCTTCAACGCCTACGTCGTCGCTTTCGGCGGTCTCCTGCTTCTCGGTGGTCGCCTCTCTGACCTGTTCGGGGCGCGCCGCATCTTCACCACCGGCTGGGTCGTCCTTGCCGCCGGGTCGCTCTTGGCGGGTTTTGCGGGCAACGTCCCGGTCGAGCTCGTCGGTCGCAGCGTGCAAGGCGCTGGGTCTGCGCTCATCGCCCCAGCCTCGCTCACCCTGCTGTTCATGACCTTCGGTTCCTCGCCGAAGGAGCTCACGAAGGCGCTGGCCCTGTACGGCGCCGCGGCACCGACCGGCGGGACCGCTGGCGTGTTCCTCGGCGGCGTCCTCACCGAGTACGCGTCCTGGCCGTGGGTGTTCTTCATCAACGTCCCCCTGGCCGTCGCGGTGGTCGTGCTCACCCGTTCCGTCATGCCCTCGGGGGCGCCTCGACGCGGGTCGCTGGACATCGTCAGCGCTGCCACCGTCACGGCCGGGCTCGCCGCCGTCGTGTTCGCCGTCGTGCGTGCCCCGCAAGAAGGGTGGGCCTCCACCTCGACGCTGGTCGCGGGACTCGGCGGACTCGCCCTGCTCGGCCTGTTCGTCGCCCTTCAGGCCAGGCTGCGCGAACCGCTGATGCGCCTCGGCATCTTCTCGGCACCGAACCTCGCCGCCGCTAACGCCGCGCAGTTCATGCTCGGTGCCGCCTGGATTCCGATGTTCTTCTTCCTCAACCTCTACCTCCAACAGGTCCTCGGCCTGGGGGCATTCGCCAGCGGTGCGGCGTTGCTTCCGTTGACCGTGACCATCATGGTCGGGATGGTCGTCGCCGCTCCGCGGCTCATCGCCCGGTTCGGCCCGAAGGCCATGACGGTTGCGGGGCTCGCCACCCTGTCCGGAGGCTTGATCTGGCTGTCGTTCATCCGCCCCGACGGCAGCTTCACCGCCGACGTGCTGGGCGCCAGCCTCGTCGCCGCCGCCGGCATGGCGATGGCATTCATCCCCTCGCTCGGGATGGCGTTGTCCTCGGCCGACCCGGAGGAAGGCGGCCTCGCAGCCGGCATCGTCAACACGAACTACCAGGTCGGTTCCGCCCTCGGTCTGGCCGCGATGACCGCAGTCGCTGCGGCGTTCGGCGCCGACCAGGCTGGCGATGCGGGCGCTCTCGCCGACGGGTTCTCAGCCGGGCTCCTCGGCGCTGCCGGCATCGCAGCCGTCGGGGCTGTCATCGCCTGGGCTTCGCTTCAGAACCCGCAGGCGCCCACCGCCGGTGCCGAACCCGCCCCGGCCGGCGACTCCGAGCAGTCCGAGCACGCCGCCGCATGACCCGGTCGGGCCGGCGACCGTGCCGGCCCGACCTCGCCGGACACCACCGGCACCCACCCATCTCCCGGGCCACCAGTCCGGGAGCCAACACCGAAGGAACGTCATGAGCTACACCGAGACCCACCACGTCAACGGCATGACCTGCGACCACTGCGCCCGCGCCATTCGCACCGAGGTCAGCGCCATCGCCGGCGTCACCGACGTCGACGTTGATGTCAGCACCGGAGCCGTTCGCGTCACCGCCGAGCAGCCCGTGCCCACCACGGTCTTGCGCGAGGCCGTCGAGGAGGCCGGCTTCGCGCTCGCCTGACCCACAAGCGCCGCGCCCCGGTGGCAGGAACCCCCCACCCCCACCCCCCGCCGGGGCGCGGCTCACCACCCTCCCTGCGCAACTCGCGCAGCCCTCACGACTCTCTGGAGCGCGTGCCGCGCTTCAGAGAGTCGGTGTGCGGTGAGCGTGCCAGCCCACCGGCCGGTTCATCTCCTGTCTGCACGGCCGGGACTCGGGACAGTGGTCGGACAGGTCAGGGCAAGGCAGCTCACGCAGCCTGAGGTCATCAACCCGGCCCGGACATCCCGGCGCCCGTCCAGAACTGTCGAAGGAAGTGTTCGAGATGGCCTCGTCACGATTCGTCGAAGAAGAGTCGCGCACCTACACCGGCGGCGCTCCTCGGCATCCGCACAACGGCTACTACGCCGGCGACTTCTCCCGAGCGCCCCTCACCGTCCCCGAGTTGCGGCTGGTCCTCCCGTCGCCGCGACAGCCCGCACCCCGCCACTGAGCACCCGAAGGACTCGACATGACCGCCTCCGCCCCCTCGCAGCCCTACGACGTCATCGTCGTTGGCGCCGGCCAGGCCGGGCTCGCCGTCGGCTACCACCTCGCACGCCAAGGCGCGAACTTCCTGCTGCTCGACGCTGGCTCCGGAGTGGGCGAGTCGTGGCGCACCCGATGGGATTCGCTGCACCTGTTCACTCCTGCCGAGCACGACGCCCTTCCCGGCATGCCGTTCCCCGCGCCGGACGGGACGTACCCGACCAAGGACATGGTCGCGGACTATCTCCGCGCCTACGCCACCCACTTCGCGCTCCCCGTCCGGCTGAACTGCCCGGTCGCCCGCATCGAGCAGGGCACCAACGGATTCGTCATCCACGCCGACGACGGTCCGCTGACGACACGACAGGTCGTCATCGCCACCGGCCCGTTCCAGGACCCCGTCATCCCCGGCGTCGCTGCAGGACTCTCGATCGACGTGGCGCAACGCCACAGCGCGGAGTACCGCAACCCCGATGACCTGCCAGCCGGGCCAGTCCTCGTCGTCGGGGCCRGGAACTCGGGTCGACAGATCGCCGAGGAGCTCGCCGCGACCCGCGCGGTGACCCTGGCGGTTGGAACGGTGCCTCGGCAGCTCCCGCAGCGGTTTCTTGGCCGTGACCTGTTCTGGTGGTTGACCCGCCTGGGGCTGATGGACAAGACCGTCGAGTCGCGGCTAGCGCGCCGCATGCGGGACCGCAGCGACCTCGTCATCGGCACGCCCCTCAAGCGGCTGCGCAGCGCCGGTGTCCATATCCGGGAGCGCGTGATCTCAATAGACGGCGATCTGGTCACCTTCCAGGACGGCAGCTCGGTCCGCGCCGCGGTCGTCGTGTGGGCCACAGGGTTCCGCGCCGACTACTCCTGGCTCGACATCCCCGATGCCTTCGACGAGCAAGGGCGTCTCCGACACCGGCGAGGCATCACCGCCGTGCCTGGACTGGCGTTCGTCGGGCTGCCCTGGCAGCACACCCGCGGCTCAGCGCTGCTCGGGTTCGTCCAGTCCGACGCCGCCTGGGTCGCCGACCAGCTCGCGGCCGCACGCCCCCAGCACGTCAAGGACCTCGTGGGCTGAGCCGCCCGCCACCTCCTTCAAGCGCTCGCTCCTGCCGCAGCACACCAGATGGACAGCGACCGGACAGAGCCCATGCACAACCTCGTCTCATCGGACCTCGCCCAGACCCGCCCAGACCCGCCCAGACCCCGCTTAGACCTCACTGAACCTTGGAGCTCGGCATGACCACCACCGCACCCGACATCAC
>NZ_JBFUMD010000229.1:0-5962 GCF_054049555.1 Nocardioides sp. P5_C9_2 | reverse complement strand
CCGATCCTCAAGCTGCAGGCCGCGTCAGCCCTGCGCGTCCCCGAGGTCACCGCGGAGGTCGTCTCCGAGCTGGAGACCTTCACGGACACGATCTACCTCAGCCAGACCACCGAGCGACGCGACGGACGAGACGTCCACCACCTCCACCTCGCCGACGCCATCGCGGACTACCGACGCGATCCGGCCGGCAGCCGGGAGTGGCGCACCCACTTCCACCTGCCGGTCTTCCTCGACGACCTGGGCTCCTTCGGCACCACGCGGTCCGGCATCGAGGACGCCATGCGCCTGCACGCGGAGACTCCCCTGTCGGAGCACCTCGAGATCGAGACCTACACCTGGGACGTGCTGCCTCCGCACCTCAAGTCCGGGGACATCGTGGACTACGTGACGCGCGAGCTGGAGTGGGTGCGTGATCTGCTCGTGCGGAGGTAGCGTCGATCCATGTCGTACCCGGATCCTGCGTACTTCGGCAACGGCGACGTCCTGGCGCGGTACCGACCGGCCGACACGCCACCCGAGCTGCCGCGGCCCGGCGGGGCGGCGAGCTACCTGGCCACGGGCGCCAGCACCAGCGGTCGCTTCGGCCTGTACCGGTGGGACATGGGCCCGGAGCCCGCTGGTGCGCAGGCGCACTACCACCGGACGATGAGCGAGTCCTTCTTCGTGCTCTCCGGAGGCGTGCGGCTGTACGACGGGACCACGTGGCTGGACGGTCGTCCCGGGGACTTCCTGTACGTGCCCGAGGGAGGCCTGCACGGCTTCCGCAACGAGTCGGGTGCGCCGGCGTCGTTGCTGATCCTGTTCACGCCGGGCGCACCCCGGGAGGCCTACTTCGAGGGGCTCGTCGAGCTGGCCGAGGGGCGCTGGAACCCGAGCCACGACGAGCTCCAGGCGTTCCYCGAGGAGCACGACAACATCTACGTGTAGGCGGGTGCGTCAACCCGCGGCCTGACGGGCCGCCTCGACGAGCGCCTGCCCCAGTGCCTGCGCCTCGTCGACCGTGAGGGAGACCGTCTCCCCGAGGTCGCCCCGGTACATCTCGATGGTGGTCTGCAGCGCGCCCGGGTGACGGAGCAGGTAGAAGTTCATCTGCTGCCGTGCCCACTCGTCGGTGCCCACCTCCACCAGGGGCACCCGGCTGAGCGACAGCTCGACGGTCTCACCCGTGCACACCTGGTCCTCGGGGAAGTTGGCGTCCGCGTGCCCGCTGCCGTCGATGCACCACGGGGCGCACTCGATGGCTGGCAGGGCGGCGTCGGCCGGGTCGTGCTCGGTGAAAACTGCGCTCATGAAGTGAGTGCCTCCCAGTAGGTGCTGCCCTCGGACGTGTTCGAGAGGTGCAACCGCCCCAGGGCGCAGGCGTTACGGGTCCCCACCCCTACGGACGCGACGCTCCGCCGCCCTCGCGGAGCATCTCGTCGAGCTCCTCGCGGAGCCGTCGCTTGCGGTCGGCGCTCGCGAAGGACGCGTCGATCGAGTTGCGGGCGAGCGTCGCCACGTCGTCAGGGGTGACGCGGTCAGCTCGGATCAGCGCATCGAAGTTGTCGTCGAGATAGCCGCCGAAGTACGCCGGGTCATCGGAGTTGACAGTCACCTTGAGCCCGTGACGGAGCATGGTTGCCATCGGATGGGACTCGATGCTTTCAACGACCTTCAGGCTCACGTTGGACAGGGGACACACGGTCAGCGGGACCTGGTCGCTCACGAGGCGGCGAACGAGCGCATCATCCTCGAGGCAGCGATTCCCGTGGTCGATCCGCTCGACATGCAGCAGGTCGAGCGCTTCCCAGATGTAGCTCGGCGGTCCCTCCTCGCCTGCATGGGCGACGCGGTGAAGGCCTTCAGCGCGGGCGCGCCCGAACACCTCCGCGAACTTCGACGGTGGGTTGCCCACTTCGGCGGAGTYGAGCCCCACCCCGACGAACGGCACCCCCAGCGCCAGGACTGCATCGAGCGTCCCCATCGCCGATGCCTCGCTCTCGTCCCGCAAGAAGGCAATGATCAGCTCACTGCTCAGGTCATGCGAGCGAAGCGACTGAGCCAGCGTGCCTGCGACTCCCTCCATGATCTCGGCGAGCGGGACACCACGTGCCGTGTGCGCCTGGGGGTTGAGGAAGACCTCGGCATGTCGAACTCCGGCCGCCGAAGCGCGCTGGAGGTAGGCGGTGGTCATCTCCGCGAAGTCCTCGGCGGTCCGCAGCACCGTGACGTTCGAGTAGCAGAGATCGAGGAATGACTGCAGGTCGCGAAAGGCGTACCGAGCCCTCAGCTCATCGAGGTCGGCGTACGGCATCTCGATCCGGTTGCGTTCGGCGATCCGAAGGATCGTCTCCGGCTCGAGCGTGCCTTCGAGATGGAGGTGCAGTTCCGCGACCGGCAGCATGCAGAAATGCCTACCACTCCATGAGTCGCTTTGCGCCGGCTGTGAGTCAGACGTGCCCGTTGTCGGCGAGCCGACCGAGCCCGGGTCAGCGAGTCGCGGGGGTGTAGATCAGCTTCTTGTTGACGAACTCGTCGATGCCGTAGGGACCGAGCTCGCGGCCGACGCCGGAGCGCTTCGTCCCGCCGAACGGGAGGTCGGCGAACGAGCCCTGGGCGCTGTTGATCCAGACCATGCCGGTGTCGAGCTGGTCGGCGACCTGCTGGGCCTTCTCGGTGTCGGCGCTCCAGACCACGCCGCCCAGGCCGAAGGCCGAGTCGTTGGCCAGCGCGACGGCCTCCGCGGCGTCGGCCACCCGGTAGACGACGGCCGCGGGGCCGAAGAGCTCCTCGCGGTAGGCGCGCATGTCCGCGGTGACGTCGGTCAGCACGGTGGCCTCGACGAAGGCGCCGGGGCGGTCGACGCGCTTGCCGCCGGTGCSTACGACCGCGCCCTTCGCCACTGCGTCGTCGAGCTGCTCGAGAAGGTTCTTCGCGGCACCCTCGGAGGAGAGCGGACCGAATCCGGTTCCGTCGTCGAACGGGTCGCCGGGGGTGAGCGAAGCCATCGCGGCGGTGAAGTGCTCGACGAAGTCGTCGTACAACTCGTCGACGATGATCATCCGCTTGGCGCCGTTGCAGGCCTGGCCGGCGTTGCCCATCCGGCCCCGGACGGCGGACTTCACCGCGGCGCCCAGGTCATCGGCGTCGAGCAGGATGAACGGGTCGGAGCCGCCGAGCTCGAGCACGACCTTCTTCAGGTTGCGCCCCGCCACCTCGGCGACGGCGGAGCCGGCCCGCTCGGAGCCGGTCACCGAGACGCCCACCACGCGGGGGTCGGCGATGATGTCGGCCGACTGCTCGTTGGTGGCGAAGAGGTTGATGTAGGCGTCAGCGGGCAGGCCGGCGTCGGCGAAGACCTGGTCGATGGCGAGTGCCGACTCGGGGCACTGTGGAGCGTGCTTGAGCAGGATCGTGTTGCCGATCATCAGGTTGGGCGCGGCGAACCTGGCCACCTGGTAGTACGGGAAGTTCCACGGCATGATCCCGAGCAGCGGGCCGACCGGCTCCTTGCGGACCAGCGCGCTGCCGCCCATGGCGGGGTTGAGCGGCGCGTCGGCCAGCAGGCCGGGGCCCTGGTCGGCGTAGTAGCGGTAGATCGAGGCGACGAGCTGGAGCTCGCCCTTGCCCTCGCGAAGCGGCTTGCCCATCTCGCGGGCGATGATCGCGGCCAGCTCGTCGGCCCGCTCGTCATACAGGTCGGCGACGCGGTGCAGCACCTGGGAGCGCTCGTCCTTGCTGGTGGTGCGCCACTCGCCGTACGCCGCGTGGGTGCGCGCCAGCGCGTCCTGCACCTCGGCGTCGGTGGCGGTGGGGTACTCCTTCTCGACCTCGCCGGTGGACGGGTTGACGACCTGGTAGTCGCTCATGGCGGAACCTCTCGAACGTGGGGTGGGGACGGGCGCGCCCCCACGTTCGAACGTACGCGCGGGTGCCGCCGTCACAAGGGTRGGCCGCAGTGATGAGCCCCATAGGCCCCGAATCTAGGGGAGCGCCACGCGACATCGCCTCCTCCGGTGCCGGGTGGACGAGACTGTCGAGCATGCAGCAGATGAGCCTGCGCCAGTACATCGACTCCCTGGATCAGCAGGGGTACACGGTGCGCGACGACCACGGTGACGACCCGGTCCTGATCAGGCCTGATGGACGGGCGGTCGAGACGTGGCGGGACAACTACCCGTACGCCGAGCTCATGAACCGCAACGACTACGAAGTGGAGAAGTACCTCCTCCAGATCGAGCTCCTGAAGTTCCAGTACTGGGTCCAGGACACCGGCCAGAAGCACGTCATTGTCTTCGAGGGACGCGATGCCGCGGGGAAGGGCGGGACGATCAAGAGGTTCATGGAGCACCTCAACCCCCGTTCCGCCAGAGTCGTCGCGCTGACCAAGCCCACCTCGACCGAGCTGGGGCAGTGGTACTTCCAGCGCTACGTCTCCCACCTCCCGACCTTCGGCGACATCGTCCTGTTCGACCGTTCCTGGTACAACCGCGCGGGCGTGGAGCGCGTGATGGGCTTCTGCGACGAGGAGGAGTACCGCACCTTCATGGGGCAGGCCCCGCTGTTCGAGCAGATGCTCCTCGAGGCGGGTGTGAACGTGACGAAGCTGTGGTTCTCGGTGACCCAGCAGGAGCAGCGGACCCGATTCGCCATCCGCCAGATCGACCCGGTCCGGCGCTGGAAGCTCTCGCCCATGGACCTCGAGAGCCTCGACAAGTGGGAGGCCTACACGGAGGCCAAGGAGGAGATGTTCCTGCGCACGGACACCGACCACGCGCCCTGGTACACGGTCAAGAGCAACGACAAGAAGCGAGCCCGGGTCAACGCCCTGCGACTGTTCCTCAGTCTGGTCGAGTACGACGGCAAGGACCCGCAGGTGGTGCTCCAGCCCGATGCGAAGCTCGTCCAACGGGGACGCGATGCCATCGGCGACTGAGCGCCCCCACAGGCACAGGACGCCGTCCGGGCCGAACCACCTGAGGCAGACGTCTGTGTGGACTCTGTGTCGAGCCTCCCGCTCGGCCATCGCAGACGGTCATCTGTGACACACTTGCGGCGCAATGGGTGAGACACGGCTCTGGGCGGCGTGGCAGACAATGGCGTTCACTGGGAGGCTCGGCGCACCACCGGTGCCGGACGCTGGGCGCTCCGCCCCCCATGAGGCCCTCCTCAGACAACGCCACCAGACCACGTGCCGCCTCCCGTCCTGGGAGCACCTGGACGATGCGCGCAACTGAGCCGTTCGACCTTCTCTTCCGGGACGTCGAGGTGGATTCGCGCATCACAGACGTCGGCATCCGCAGGGGTCGCGTGGCGGCTATCGGCAACCTTCGTGCAAGCAACGCCGCGCGCGTTGTGGCAGGCGACGGCGCTGCCTTGCTCCCCGGGCTGCACGACCACCACCTTCACGTGATGGCCGCGGCAGCGGCCGCCGATTCGGTTGATTGCACGCACGTCACCAGCTTCGCCGAGCTCACCACGGTCCTGCGCGATGCCACCCCTCGGCATGGGTGGGTCCGGGCCGTCGGCTACCACGAGACGCGTGCGGGGCCGCTCGATGCCGCCACGCTCGACCGAGCACTCCCCCACGTGCCGGTGCGAGTGCACGACCACACCGGGGCCCTCTGGGTGCTCAACAGTCGAGCACTCGATCTCGTCGCCACGTGCCTCGACAACGGTGGCGATGTCGAGCGCGATTCGACCGGTCGGCCGAACGGCCGCCTGTGGCGATACGACCGTCGGCTGGGTGACGCCATCGGACGTCGAGCTCCCGACCTGAAGTCGTTCGGCACACGGTTGGCGTCGCTGGGGATAACCGGAGTGACCGACGCGACACCCGACCTGGACGCCAGTGCCATCACGGTTCTCGCCGAAGCCCGCAGCCTCGGCCACCTGCCCCAACGGATAACGCTCTTGGGCGCGMCCGCCGGGGTCGAGCTACCCCCTGGGATCCGACAGGGCCCAAGCAAGCTGCATCTTCGGG
>NZ_JBFUMD010000228.1:0-5995 GCF_054049555.1 Nocardioides sp. P5_C9_2 | reverse complement strand
CCGATGACGAGCTGGGCCTCACCGAGGTCGAGGCGCGTGGCGAGGAGGCGCTCGCGGGCCAGCGCCCGGAGCTCGGTGAGCCGGGCGACCTCCGCCTCCGCCCAGGTCTCCCCCGCGTAGTCGGCGTAGGCAGGTCCGCGCCACAGCCGGAGCGCGGTCTCCAGGGTGCACACCGCATCTGCCGGCGCCTGGCCCGCCGCCGACTCGATGGCCGCCTCGAACTGCCACGCATCCACGGCGTCCGGCGGGATCCGCAGGACGTATCCGGGACCGGCGCGGGCGATGACGCCGTCGCGCTGCCGGGCCGAGGCGTCCGGCTCGAGCCGCCTGCGCAGGTGGCTCACGTAGGCCTGCAGCGCGCCGGTGGCGTTGGTCGGTGGGCGGTCAGCCCACACGCAGTCGATCAGTCGATCGGCCGGGACCACCTGGTCCCGCAGGATGATCAGCCCTGCCAGTACGGCGCGCTGACGCCGCCCGCCGAGGTCCACGACCACGTCGTCCCGCRTCGCCGTGAGCTCGCCGAGCACGTGCAGGTGAAGCTGCGGCTGCCCGTCCACCCCACTTCCTCGCGTCGTCTCCGTCGAGGATAGGGCTGCGGCAGGGGTGGTTGCTGCCCCGAATTTGGGCACTCGGGCTCGCGTCGAGGCCCCTGGTGGGGGCCGTGCTAGACCGGCCGCTCGGGGCGGCCTCGGGCTAGAGGTGCTCGAGCTTGGCGTAGGGGCTCGTGACGCGCACCGTCTTGTCGCCGAAGTCGATCGACACAGCGTGGGCCTCGACACCGATCACACGACCGAGGCCGTAGAGGTCGTGGCAGACCTGGTCGCCGACGGCGTACACCTCGATCTCCAGTTCGGGCTTGGGCTGGAAGGGGCTCGAGGACTTGCGCGTGGACCACGATGAGGACGTCATAGGACTCAAGTATGCGCCCATGCCATGGGAAGCGCTGCTTTTCGCGGCCCTTCCGTCATCTGATGGTGGCTCTACGAGGGACCCATGGGTGATTGCGACGGCACGTGCGAGCCGAACCGTTTCCCGGTGCGGCCGCCGAACGCCTGGCAAGCTCGGCCGCATGGACACCTCGGGGGACCTGCCCATCGGCCTGCACGAGATGTTGCTGACCGACGGATTGGATGAGCAGCTGGGCTCGATCGTCCACCAGATCCATGAGTACGACGCCGTGGACGACGCGGACCTCCCTCACGTGCTGACGCAGCACTTGTCGGCCCTCGCCCTCAAGCGTCTGTCCGCGATCAAGGATCCGAGGGCTCGCGTCACGCTGGCGAACGCGGTGCTTCAAGCGATCGACGAACTTCCCGATCCGGTCACCACTCCCGCCCGACAGCTTCATGCCCTACGCCTGCCTGACGGGCCCGGCTCCGACGGTCGCCTCCGCAAACGTCCGAAGACCCCGCTGAATGACGCGGCCCTGCTCACCAACGCCCCCGGGGAGCCGAGCCTGGCCTCGGAGCTTCGCGCCGAGATCGATTCCGCCGACTCGATCGACCTCCTCTGTGCTTTCGTCATGTGGCACGGCTTGCGCCTGATCGAGGGAGAGTTGGCTGCCGCTCGGCAGGCCGGGATCCCCATCCGAGTGGTCACCACGACGTACATCGGAGGGACCGAGCGTCGCGCGCTCGACCGTCTCGTTCAAGACTTCGGCGCCGAGGTGAAAGTCCAGTACGACGCCAAGCGCACCCGCCTCCACGCGAAGGCATGGCTCTTCGGCCGCCGCACCGGATACGACACCGCCTACGTGGGTTCGTCCAACCTGACCACCTCCGCCATGCTCGAAGGTGTCGAGTGGAACGTGCGCCTGAGTACGGCCGCCACGCCCGCGCTCTTAGACAAGTTCCGCGCTACCTTCGATGCCTACTGGAACAGCCCCGAGTTCGAGTCGTACGACCCGGAGCGAGACCGCGACCGGCTCGACGACGCTCTTCTCGAGGCCAAGGGAACCAAGAGCTCGGGACGGGTCACGATCTCGCTCGTGGGTCTCGACGTCCGTCCGTACCCCTATCAACAGCAGATGCTGGATGAGCTCGAGGCAGAGCGCGTCGTCCATGACCGCCATCGCAATCTGGTGGTGGCTGCCACGGGCACCGGCAAGACGGTGATTGCAGCCCTGGACTACCGACGCATGTGCCAGCAAGCCGCTGGGCACCAACCTCGCCTGCTCTTCGTGGCACACCGCAAGGAGATCCTCGAGCAGTCCATTCGCACCTACCGGGAAGTCCTGGGCGACGCGAGCTTCGGCGAGCTCTATGTGGGAGGACAGYGGCCGGAGCGATGGAGTCACGTCTTCGCGAGCGTTCAATCCCTCACGTCGTACGGCGTGACTGAGATCCCCGCTGACGCGTACGACGTCGTCGTCATCGACGAGTTCCACCACGCCGAAGCACGCACCTACCGGAGGTTGATCGATCACCTCCGACCCACCGAGTTGCTCGGCCTCACTGCCACCCCTGAGCGGGCGGACGGGACCGACGTACGTTCGTTCTTCGACGGACGGACCGCTGCCGAGCTGCGCCTGTGGGACGCCCTCGGCGCGGACCTCCTGTGCCCCTTCCACTACTTCGCCATCGCAGACGGGACGGACCTGCGGGCGATCACGTGGACACGCGGCAGGTACGACGAGCGTGAACTCGAGGACGTCTTCACCGGCAACGACGCGCGGGCACGCATCATCCTGAGGCAGCTTCGAGAGAAGGTCGCAGACCCCGGCCAGATGCGCGCCCTCGGGTTCTGCGTCTCCGTGGCCCACGCGTCGTACATGACGCAGGTCTTCAACGAGGCCGGCATCCCGGCTCGATGTATCACAGGACAGACCGCGGCGGAGGATCGTGCGGCCGCTCTTCGTGAGCTGCGTGCTGCGACGGTCAACGTGCTCTTCACGGTGGACGTCTTCAATGAGGGCTTGGACATCCCGGACGTGGACACCGTGCTGTTCCTTCGCCCTACTGAGAGTTCCACGATCTTCATGCAGCAGTTGGGGCGTGGCCTCCGACGCACTCACGACAAGGCCGTCCTCACTGTGCTCGACTTCGTGGGCTATCACCGCAGAGAGTTCAGCTTCGCCAAGAAGTTCGCCGCCTTGACGGGCGTCCACGGCAAGCAACTCCAGAAGGCCGTTCACGACGAGTTCCCCTTCCTGCCGTCCGGGTGCCAGATTCAGTTGGATCGCCAGGCTCAAGAGATCGTCCTCGACAACCTCCGCTCGCAGGTCTCGCCTCGCTGGGCTCAGCTCGTCAGCGCGCTGCGCCAGGTAGGAGATACCGACCTGACGACGTTCTTGGAGGAGAGCGGCGTCGAGCTGAGCGACATCAGCCGGCGCGGTTCCTGGACAGCGCTTCGAAGGGAAGCCGGGTTCGACTCGCTGCCCGGCTCTGAGTTGGAGGAACGACTCCTCAAGCGCGTGCGGGCTTTCGCCCATGTCGACGACCCGCAGCGAGCGGCGTCGTACGACGCCCTCCTTCGGGACGACGCCCCGAAGTACGACGAGCTGACCGAGGGCGAGCAGCGACTGGCCCGCATGCTGTTCTACTCGTTCTGGTCGGACGGCGGCGACTTCGACTCGTACGGCGATGGTCTCGAGGCGATCCGTCGTGAGGCCGCCGCCCGCGCCGAGATTCGGACGGTGGTCGATCTCTCCTACGAGGCCGCGCGTCACGTCCCAC
Organism: Nocardioides sp. P5_C9_2; assembly: GCF_054049555.1. Classification (NCBI taxonomy): domain Bacteria; kingdom Bacillati; phylum Actinomycetota; class Actinomycetes; order Propionibacteriales; family Nocardioidaceae; genus Nocardioides; species Nocardioides sp. P5_C9_2. Next base: position 2,321 of record NZ_JBFUMD010000228.1, on the reverse strand, counting down.
TCACACTCGATGGGTCGCTCTCGTCCGTACCTCTCAAGGTCCATGCCCGCTACCAGCGGGAAGAGGTCTTGGCTGCCCTTGATTTCCCCCGGCGGCCCAACAGCTTCCGCGAGGGGGTTCTTTATCTCCCGAACCTCAACGTCGACGCCTTCTTCGTCACGCTGAAGAAGTCCGAAGCCGACTACTCCCCCACCACCATGTATGCCGACTACCCGATCAGTCGGGACCTGTTCCACTGGGAGTCGCAGTCCACGACGTCGACGATTTCCAAGACTGGTCAGCGGTACCTGACGGGCGCCTCGACAGTCCTGCTGTTCGTGCGGCATGAGGCGAAGGATGACTTCGGTACGTCGCCCTACACCTTCATGGGCCCTGCGACGTACGTCTCCCACAGTGGCGACCGGCCCATCGCGATCACCTGGAAGCTTGAGCACGCGATGCCGATGGAGTTCTTCCAGCACGCATCGGCGATCGCTCAGTAGGTCTGTTCATCGTTCACATGCGCCGATCAAATCGGTAACCGAGGATGCCTCGAGCACTCGTCATTACGACAACGAAGGACACGAAGTGAGGAAGCACCCCACAGTTGCTGCCCTCGCGAGCCTCATGCTTGCGCTGGCGATCGGCTCATCGGTCCAATCGACCGCCTCAGCCGCGACCGAACGACCTCGAGTGATCGTCAGCGAAGCCTCGCAGGTCGTTGCGGGTGACCTGATCCCCGTGGTGGCCAAAGTGCCCGCCGCTCGTATCGCGAAGCGCATCACCCTCGAGCGCCTGGAAATGCCGGTCTACGAAGGACTGGGCAGCCCGACTTGGGAGGTCGTGAAGTCGTCCGCGGTGCGCGGCCGGGCTCGGATCAAATTCAAGTCGACCGCACAGCAGCCGAACCTGGAGAAGTTCCGCGTTCGCGTGCAGTATCGGGACCACCGACGGGCCGTGGTCTCCAAGCCAGTCCGAGTTGAAGTATGGAGCTGGGTGCAGCTTCGGGAGTTCCCGGCCTACCAGTACACGTCTGGATTGCGGCTTGGCGAGGCTTCAATCTCGGGTCGGACCTACGAGGCCTGGACTCCTGAGACGTGGTCATCAGCCCGTTCGTGGGAGTCCCGCCATACTCCGGGTCGAAACTGCAAAGCGTTCCGAGGTACGGCAGGACTCATCGACGCGTCCGCAGATGGGTCCACGGGGACCATTCAACTGTTCGCCGACGAGGCTCCCGTGTGGACCTCGCCAGCACTTACGCCGGGCGTCGCCGTACCGTTCGAGATCCCTCTGAGCATGCCCTACAGATTTGCGCTACTCGCCACTAACAGTTCAGCTCCTAACGTGAAGTCCTTCCCTGCGATCGGTGACCCCGAGCTCCTGTGCACAGGGTTGTAGGAAGCCGCCCTTTAGATGTCGTTGCGCAGCAATCGCGATCACAGCGGTGCGAAGACCACCTAGCACCCCGGTTCCGTGAGGTCAGGCGTCGATGACGCCTCCACTTTCAACGGCACTGTGGCCGACAAACGACGTCGACAAGTCCGGATCCGATGACAGTTCGCACACACCACATCGCATTTCGCGGTCTCACTGATGAGCACCTCAACGGGCCACCTGTCGTTAATGAGCTTGGCGACCGCGTGCAACTTCACGCCCCTCGCGTGGTCCCAGTCCATGCCACGGGGCCATCCTTTCCACCCACAATCGGCACAACCAAGCGCCATTTTGAGCTGGTCGTTGAAGTCTTGCAGCTCGAGTCGGCGAAGCCACGACGCCGGCAGTTGAGGCTCCGAACGCCACTGCGACGGGCGCTTATCCCACGTATCGCGTCGGTGGCATCGTGCGCATCTCGGAACGCACTTGGCCAGCTCGGTGCGAATTCTGAATGCCGACACACACAGTTGAACCATCCGAGAGAGATTGCCGTTCTTCTCATCGGGATGAATGTGGTCAGGATCGATGGCACGGATGTCGCTGTAGCCGCAGTCAACACAGCCACTGCGTTTCCACCCGTCGACAATCGCCTGCAACCGAGCTCGCGACCGTCTGAGATCCGCCGCCCCGACAGCAAGCCGCCGCTGACGATTCCTTTCGCGAGAAAGTTCGCGGTATTCGGGGCTGGTCCACCGCCGCTGGTTCCGCGCCTGATTCTTCGCCTTCTCCTCTGGCAGCTGTCTTTTTTCAGCCTGTGCCTCTCGGCAGATTCCGGACAACCCACTAAAGCGTCGAGTCTCTCTGTTGAAGGCTGAGGCTGGGTGACTGACCTTGCACCACGGACACCAGATCGGGGTCCACGGCTCGATCTCAGCCGCGGGTGGGCGGCGGTGGCGCAGCTTGGGAGT
>NZ_JBFUMD010000227.1:0-5997 GCF_054049555.1 Nocardioides sp. P5_C9_2 | reverse complement strand
CGCCCGACCAGGACGACCCGGAGCTCGGCGCTGACCCACGCCGCAACAACGACTTCCGCTTCGGCGACGACCCTCGCGGCTTCAAGTGCCCGGCCGGCGCCCACGCCCGACGAGCCAACCCTCGCGACGCCCTGGACCAGGACGGCAGCGTCGACGTCCGGCTGCACCGGATGATCCGGCGCGGCACCAGCTACGGCCCGGCGCTGCCCGATGGCGTGCTCGAGGATGACGGGGCCGAGCGCGGGATCATCTTCGTCTTCGCCGGCGCCCACCTGAAACGGCAGTTCGAGTTCGTGAAGACCCAGTGGCTCAACGACGGGATCTTCATCGGCGCCCCCCTCGAGTCGGACCCGCTGGTCGGCCCCCGCGACGAGCCCGGGACGTTCACGATCCCGCACCGACCGATCCGCCGGCGGCTCCAGGACGTGCCGCCGTTCGTGGTCACCCGCGGTGGCGAGTACTGCTTCGCACCGAGCCTGAGCGCCCTGCGCTGGCTCGCAGCCCTGGACACCTGACGACCCGCCACCMAGAGAGGATGTAGATGAGCACACCACGCACCGACCGCTGGGCCGCACTCGACTTCGCCCCACCGGCCCCCGCTACCGAGGAGACCGAACCCCCGGTCCTCCTCGACTACCTCTCCGAGGGCCGGGTCGCCCGGATCACGCTCAACCGGCCGCACGCCGACAACGCGATCACGACCGAGATGGGCGCCCTGCTGACCGAGGTCGTCGAGGGAATCGCGGTGAGGACCGCCGTGCGAGTCGTCGTCCTGACTGGAGCCGGCGACCGCGCGTTCTCTGTCGGGAGCGACCTGCGACAGCGCAAGGCCATGACCAAGGAGGACTGGTTGCGCCAGCGCCAGGCGTTCGACCGCACCCTCTACACGGTGCGCCAGCTGCGCAAGCCGATCTTCGCCGCCGTCAACGGCATCGCGTACGGCGGAGGGTGCGAGCTCGCTCAGAGCACCGACTTCATCATCGCCTCCGACACCGCGACGTTCGGTCAGCCCGAAGCCATGCTCGGCCTGTCGGCCGGTGGCGGCTCACCGGCGCTGCTGCCGCGCCTCCTGCCGCGGGGCAAGGCACTGCAGATGCTCATGACCGGCGACCCGGTGCCGGCTCAGGAGGCCTACAGGCTCGGGATGGTCAACGAGCTCCACGCGCCCGATGAGCTGATGTCGGCTGCCGAGCAGATCGCCGACAAGATCGCGAGCAACTCCCCCACCGYCGTGCAGGCCGTCAAGCGCGCCGTGCACCTGGGTGAGGGGCAGCCGATCGAGGAGGCGATCGAGATCATGATGGACGCCCACTGGCGCTCGGCGGTCCACCCCGACCGCGTCGAGGGCATCGGCGCCTTCAACGAAGGCCGCGAACCCACGTTCTCCGACTCCGACTTCTGATGACCACTCCACAACACCCGGCACGAAGGAAGGGCTGATCGGCATGACTGATCTGGACGAGCTCGAGGCGGCACGCGCCGCGCTGGTGATGATCAACCCGGCGCCCTACAACGCGGAAGCACCACCGTCTGCCCTGGCCGGGGACGTCACTCCGACCGAGCTCCACTACGTACGCAGCAACTTCGCGGTGCCCGAGCACGACGGCACCCTGACGATCGGCGGCGCGGTCGGCAAGCCCACGACCCTGACCCTCGACGACCTGCGCGCGATGCCCGCGCACCACCGCACGGTCACCCTCGAGTGCGCCGGCAACGGTCGCCTGGAGATGAGGCCGCTACCGACCGGCGAGCCCTGGGGGGACTTCGCCGTCTCCACAGCACGGTGGACCGGCGTCCTCCTCCGGGACGTCCTGGCGGGGGTCGAGCCGTCGGCCGACGGAGTCGAGCTCCTCGCGACCGGTGCCGACCACGGGCCGTACCACTTGCAGGCGATCCTCCCCGAGACCGACCAGGACAACCTCACCTTCACCCGCGCGCTGCCCCTGTCACAGGTCACCGACCCGAGCTCGGAGATCCTCATCGCCTACGAGATGAACGGCCAGCCCCTCGGTCGCGACCACGGGGCGCCGTTCCGGCTGGTCGTCCCGCACTGGTACGCCGTCGCGTCCGTGAAGTGGCTCGAACGCCTCGACGTCCTCAGCGAGCCGTACACCGGAGAGTTCCAGACCGGTCACTACATCTACGAGTGGCCCGACCAGCCCCACGAGCCCGTCACGCTCATGCGGGTGCGCGCCCGCATCACCGAGCCAGCACCCGGCTCGGTGCTGACTCAGGAGACCTGCACCGTCCGCGGCAAGGCCTGGTCGGGCACCGGTCCGGTCACGAAGGTCGAGGTCAGCCTGACGGGAGACGGGGACTGGCAGCCGGCGCAGCTCGACCCGCTCGCCTCCGACAGCTTCGGGTGGCAGGACTGGAGCTTCACCTGGGATGCGATCGGCATCGGCCGGCACACCCTGCGAGCGAGGGCGACCGACGCCGCCGGCAACGTGCAGCCCGACGTACCGCCGTGGAACCGCCTCGGCTACGGGAACAACGCCATCGAAGTCATCTACGTCGACCGACGTTGAGTCCTCGGACAGGGGCAGGGCAGCGTCGCCGAGGAGCTGACCCCGGGAGGCAGGGAGATCGACCGCAGGCGGGTCAACGCCACTCAGCTTCGGCGCGCCCTGTTCGTCCGCGCGGTGGCGGGTGCGCTGCGTGGATCCTCGGGCCAGGCGTGCTTGGGATAGCGACCACGCAGGTCAGCACGCACGCCCGGGTAGCCGTTGTCCCAGAAGGACTCCAGGTCTGCGGTGACGGCGGCCGGGCGTCGCGCGGGGGAGAGCAGGTGCAGCAGGAGCGGGACCCTGCCGTCGGCCAGGACCGGTGCCGCGGTCCAGCCGAAGACCTCCTGCAGTCGCACGGCGAGCACCGGCTGGTCCTGGGAGTAGTCGATGCGCACGCTCGACCCGCTGGGGACTTCCACGCGCTCGGGGGCCACGTCGTCGAGCCTGCCCGCCTCCGGCCACGGCACCATCGCTCGCAGGGCGGCGGTCACGTCGATACGACGAAGGTCCTGGGCCGAGCGGACCCGCGCCAACCGCCCCCCGAGCCAGGAGTCGAGGTTCTGCGTCAGTGCTGCGTCGCTCACGTCGGGCCACGGATCACCGAGCGCGCGGTGGAGGAAGTCGAGGCGGGCACGTAGCGCCCTGGCCGCCTCCGTCCAGGCGAGGAGAGTGATCCCCTCGGTCGCGACCGCCTCTCGGATCGCGTCGCTCACGGCCTGGGCGGGTGGGTCGCTGAGCGGGGTCGAGCTGAGCTCGATCGCGCCCAACGACGTCCGTCGGCGAGCCAGCACCCGCCCACTGGTCCAGGTGACCTCATCCACCTCGGTCCACAGCGATCCCGCTGCCTCCAGCGCCAGGTCCTCGGTGAGGGGGGCCGCCGCGCGGATCCGGGCCTCACGTTGCCCAGGCCGTCGCTCCGCATCACCGACCGCGAGCCACTCCAGTCCGGCCAGCGGCCCCGGGGCGCGCGAGTCGAGCGCCGCGCCTGTCCCGGACGCCATCAGGTAGCTCGACGTACCGGAGCGCTTGCGTGCGATCCGGTCCGGATGCGCCAGGGCCACCACCATGCCCACCGCCACGTCATCGGTGAGTGCTCGGGCGTGGCCCGACGCCCCTCTCCGGTCGCCGGCGGTGCCCTGCTTCGCGACGACCTCCTCCAGCCGGGTGACCTGACGGTGCCACGATCCTGCCCGCGGGCCAGCGCGCAGTGACCGGAGCGCAGCAACCAGGTCTCCGCCGGGAGCGCGCACGCCCTCGCTCAGCATCGCGACCACCTCCGCGGCCCGCTCGGCCCCGACGAGACCAGCCCCGTCGAGCAGGGCACGCGCGAGCCGGGGATCGGCCGGCACGGCAGCCATCACCCGGCCCCGCGAGGTGGCTCTCCCGTCCTCGGTCATCGCCCCCAGGCCCACGAGCACCTCCGTGGCCGCCGACAGTGCGTGCACCGGTGGCTGGTCGAGCAGCGCCATGTCGTGGACGTCGGTGCTGCCCCAGCAGGCCAGCTCGAGGGCGAAGGCCGTCAGGTCGGCGGTGGCGATCTCGGGCTCCGGGTGCGCGGCCAGGTGCGTGTGCTCCGCCTCGGACCAGCAACGCAGCACGGTCCCCGGACCCAGTCGTCCGGCCCGTCCCGCCCGCTGCTCGGCCGCTGCTCGGCTCACCGCGACGGTGACCAGGGAAGCCAGTCCGCGGCGGTGATCGGTGCGCGGCTCGCGCGAGAATCCGGCATCCACCACGACGCGTACCCCGGGCACCGTCAGCGACGACTCGGCGACCGCGGTCGAGACGATCACTCGTCGACGCGGGCCCTCGCTCAGCGCACGATCCTGCTCGGCGCCGGACAGGCGTCCGTGAAGGGCGTGCACGGCCGCGTCCACGCCGGCGAGGCGACGTACGGTCGCCTCGACCTCCGCGACGCCCGGCACGAAGACCAGGACGTCCCCGTCGTGCCCGACCAGCGCACGGCGCACGGTCGCTGCGACATGGTCGTGGAACGCCGGGGTGATCCCCCTGTCGTCGGTCCGGCGCACCCCCGCAGGCGGCGGGCACCAGACCGCCAGGACCGGGTGCAGGGCACCCGGGACGCGGATCACCGGAGCGCCCCCGAGATCGTCAGGACCATCGGGACCGTCACCTCGGCCGAGCAGGGCGGCCGTCCGTTCGGCCTCGATGGTGGCCGACATGGCCACCAGGGACAGGTCCTCACGCAGGTTGGCCCGGACGTCGATGAGCAGCGCCAAGGTCAGGTCGGCGTCCAGGTGGCGCTCGTGCACCTCGTCCAGCACGACGGCCCCGACGCCGACCAGCTCGGGATCGTGCTGGATCCGCCGGAGCAGCAGACCGGTCGTCACGATCTCGACACGTGTACGTCGACTGCTGCGTCGGTCTCCGCGCACGGCGTATCCGACCGTCTCGCCCACCGGCTCGCCGAGCAGGTGCGCCAGCCGACGGGCAGCAGCGCGGGCTGCGATCCGGCTGGGCTGCGTGACGACGACCCGTCCGGTGACGACCTCGGCGACCGCGGGTGGGACCAAGGTCGTCTTGCCGGTGCCCGGAGGTGCCTGGACCACCGCCACTCCGCGAGTGCGAAGCGCCTCGACGAGAGGGGTCAGGCCCGCGGTGACCGGGAGGTCGGGCGGCGCGGCAAGCAGGTTGCGCAGCGGGTCGGACACTCGTGCAGTCTGCCTGACCCGCGCGCCGGCACCCCCGCCGACAGCGAGTCGGCGACTGGGTGTGACACGTCTGGGAGCATCTCGTCATGGACGTCGAGATGCTGGATGCTGAACGGCTCCGATTCCGCGACGGCTCCCCCGTGCGAGCGGCCTCCGCAGTCGTTCCCTTCGGCGGCGGCCACCTGGTGGTGTCGGACGACGCCACCCGAGCGGCCTGGTTCCGTGATGGGACGGTGACTCGGGTACGGCTCCTCCCGCCTGTCGGCGGGTACGACGTGTTCGACGAGGCGTCCGGGACCAAGCACCTCAAACCGGACCTCGAGGCTGCCTGTCAGGTCGAGGTCGGTGGGACGCCAGCGGTGCTGGTGATGGGCTCCGGCTCCTCCMCGGCCCGGATGCGGTGGTGCCTGCTTCGGCTCGAGGACGGCCTGCCGAGGGTCGTCGTCGCCGACATGACACAGGTGTACGCCGCTGTCGCGGCTGCCCTGGCCGTCGACCTCGAGCTGCTCAACCTCGAGGGCGCCTCCATCGTCGGAAGCACGATGCGATGGTTCCACCGCGGGCTTCCTTCGGCCGGGATGCCCTCGGGAAGCGTCCACATCGACGTATCCGCCGCAGTGGCTGCCACCCTGGGCACTCTCGACGCGGCAGAGGTTACGGCCACCCGTCCCGTGCACTACGACCTCGGCGCCGTGGAYGGCGTCGGCCTGGCCATCACCGACGTCGTCGCGCTGCCCGGGGGCGACCTGATCGCCAGTGCCGCAGCCGAGGACAGCCCCGACCCGCGCGACGACGGGCCGGTGGTGGCATCAGCCCTGGCC
>NZ_JBFUMD010000226.1:0-6003 GCF_054049555.1 Nocardioides sp. P5_C9_2 | reverse complement strand
CACCGTGACCGCCGACCAGGGCGGCGTGCCCACCGGCGTCGTCGACCTCGTCAAGGCCGACGGCGTCACCAAGGTCGCGACCGGCACCCTGACGGCCGGCAAGGTCAGCCTGACCCTGCCTGCGGACCTCCCGGTCGGGACGCACGTCCTCACGGCGAACTACGTCCCCACGGGTGGCTTCCAGGCCGCGTCCGGGACCGTCACCGTGACGGTCCAGGCCGCACCCGCACCGGTCAAGGAGAAGTTCAAGTCCGAGACGACGCTGAAGGTCAAGCCGAAGAAGCCCGCGTTCAAGCAGGACTTCAAGGCGATCACCAAGGTGAAGTCGCTGGGCGGCGAGACCCCGACCGGAACGGTCAAGTTCCGGCTCGATGGCAAGAAGCTCGTCGGCAAGACCCTGAAGGACGGCCGCATCGTCCTGAAGATGAAGAAGAACATCAAGGTCGGCAAGCACATGCTCGTCGCGACCTACAAGGGCGACACCGACACCTGGTGGAGCCGGGCCCGGCTGAGGATCTTCATCGTCCGATGACGACCTGAGCTGGACGTACGACGAGGGGCCCCGGTGGAGCGATCCACCGGGGCCCTTCGCGTCGTCCGGGACTCGTCAGCGCAGGCCGGCGAGCCAGGGCAGCACGACCAGCGCGCTCGGCAGGGCGAGCAGCGCCAGGGCGGAGAGGGTGACCACCACCGACTGCAGCCGGTGCGGGCGCGTGTCGCGGAGCACCGCGACCCGCTCGACAAGACCGGTACCGGTGGCACCCAGGGCTCCGCCCGGCGTGTGCGACCCGGCCAGGGCGAGCAGCGCGGAGGCCAGCGCCCGCCGGTCACCACGACGTACGGCGGCCCGGTCGGCCAGGACCTCCACCAGCACCTGCACCTCGTGGTGGGCGGCGCCGCTGGACACCCAGCGCGGGAAGGCGCGGTGCAGCACGGTGAAGGCCTCCAGCACCAGGTCGTGCCGTGCTCGCAGGTGTGAGCGCTCGTGCGCGACCACCGCAGCAAGCTCGTCCGGCGCCAGTCGGGTCAACGTCGAGCGCGAGACCACGATCCGGGAGCCGGACATCCCGGGGACGCAGTAGGCGACCGGCACCTCGTGGTCGAGCACCGAGATCCCCTGCTCGAGGATCTGGTGGTCGACCCGCGCCAGCAGGTCCACCTGCTGGCGGTGCCGGCGTCGCAGCCGCCGCAGGGTCGTCCCGGTCCGGTGACCGCTCAGCAGCAGGCGTCCCACGACCACCACCGTCACTCCCCCGGCCAGGACCGCCAGCAGCACGTCGCCGGTGCCGACGTCGCCCTCCCACAGCCGGTGGGTCACCAGCGAGAGACCGGCACCGACGGCGGCCAGCACCGCGGCCAGCGCGGTGCTCTGCCACAGCAGCATCGCCGGGACCGGCGTGTGCCGCAGTCGCTCCGAGCGCGCCAGCGCCCACGGCAACGGACTGGCCAGGGCGAGCGCGAGGGCACCGAGCACGAGGGGCGTGAGCACGGGCGGAGCGGATCAGGCCAGGTCGCCGAGGGCGCGGCGCAGGGCCGCGATGTCCGCCTCGTCCGCGTCCGCGACGAAGGAGACCAGCGCCGACCCGCGCTCCTCGGCCCCCATGTCCACGAGCGTCTCCCGCATCAGCTCGGCGGTCAGGCCGGCCCGGCTGACCCGCGGGCGGTAGCGGTAGGCGCGGCCGTCGCGCTGCTGCTCGACGTACTCCTTGCGCGCGAGCCGGTCCATCACGGTCATGACGGTCGTGTAGGCCAGCCCGCGGTCGGCCAGCGACTCGTGCACCTGGCGCACGGTGGCCCACTGGTCGTCGTCGAGGCCCCAGAGCGTCTGCATGACGGCCTGCTCGAGCTCACCCATCCGGGACCTTGGACCCATGTCGACGGAGTCTAGAGCCCCTGTGCACGGAAGTACGACACGGCGTAGTATCTACTACGCTGAGTAGTAGGCCTTCGCCTGATCGGCTGTCACCCTCGTCAGCTGTCCGCCTCAGTGGCCTTCACCCGGGAGCAGGTACATGGACGTCCTCGACATCGCACGCTGGCAGTTCGGCATCATCACCGTCTACCACTTCATGTTCGTCCCGCTCACGATCGGCCTCACCGCGATGGTCGCCGGCTTCGAGACCGCGTGGGTCCGCACGCGCAACGAGGACTACCTCCGCCTCACCAAGTTCTTCGGCAAGCTGATGCTCATCAACTTCGCCATCGGCGTCGTGACCGGCATCGTGCAGGAGTTCCAGTTCGGGATGAACTGGTCGGACTACTCGCGCTTCGTCGGCGACGTCTTCGGTGCCCCGCTGGCCATCGAGGGCCTGCTCGCGTTCTTCCTCGAGTCGACGTTCCTGGGGCTGTGGATCTTCGGGTGGGACAAGCTCCCCCGGACCCTGCACGCGTCCTGCATGTGGATCGTGCACATCGGGACGTTGTTCTCCTCGTGGTTCATCCTCGCCGCCAACTCCTGGATGCAGCACCCGGTCGGCCACACCTACAACCCGGAGACCGGCCGGGCCGAGCTCACCGACTTCTGGGCGGTGATGTTCAACAAGGTGCAGCTGGTGACCTTCCCCCACGTGATCGCCTCGGCGTACCTCACGGCGGGCGCGTTCGTCGTGGGCGTCGCCGGCTGGCTCTACGTCCGGCGCGGGCACGAGCACGACCGCGGCCTCTACCGCCGCGCCGTGCGCATCGGGGCCACCGTCACGCTGCTGGCCGGTCTCGGCGTCGCCGTCTCCGGCGACCTGCAGGGCAAGATCATGACCGAGGTGCAGCCGATGAAGATGGCCGCCGCCGAGGGGTTGTTCCAGACCGAGCAGCCCGCGTCGTTCTCCGTCTTCACCGTCGGCACCCCGGACGGGCGTGAGGAGAAGTTCGCGATCAAGATCCCGGGCCTGCTCAGTTTCCTGGGGACAGGGTCGTTCGACGGCGAGGTGCGTGGCATCGACGAGCTCCGCGAGGAGTACATCGCGACGTACGGCCAGGATCCCGGCGCCGCCTACTACTCGGCCGGCGACTACGTGCCCGTCGTGCCGATCACCTACTGGTCCTTCCGCTTCATGATCGGGCTGGGCATGGCCGCGGCCGCGGGTGCCGCGCTGGTGCTCTGGCTGACCAGGCGGGGCCGGGTGCCCCACGCGAGGTGGTTCCCCTGGCTCGCGATCGGGCTGCCGGTGCTGTCGGTGGCCGCCAACTCCTTCGGCTGGATCTTCACCGAGATGGGCCGCCAGCCGTGGGTGGTCTTCGGTCTGATGACCACCGAGAACGCCGTCTCGCCGAGCGTCAGCGTGTTCGAGGCCGCCACCTCCCTCATCGTGCTGACCCTGCTGTACGCCGTCCTGGCCGTCGTCGAGCTCGGCCTGCTGATCACCTACATCAGGAAGGGCGCCGACCCCTTCGTCGAGCCGCCGGACGTGCCCATCGGCGGGCACGACGACGACGCCCCGATGGCCTTCGCGTACTGACGACAAGGATCGACATGGAACTCACGACCGTCTGGTTCGCACTGATCGCCGTCCTGTGGATCGGCTACTTCTGCCTGGAGGGCTTCGACTTCGGCGTCGGGATGCTGCTGCCCGTGCTCGCCCGCAACGACACCGAGCGCCGGGTCATGTACAACTCCGTCGGCCCGGTGTGGGACGGCAACGAGGTGTGGGTGCTCGTGGCGGGCGGCGCGACCTTCGCGGCGTTCCCCGAGTGGTACGCGACTCTCTTCAGCGGCTTCTACCTCCCCCTGCTGCTGATCCTGGTCGGGCTGATCGTGCGGGGACTGGCCTTCGAGTACCGCGCCAAGCGCGACCACGACCAGTGGCGGGCCCGTTGGGACCTGGCCCTCATCGTCGGCTCGGTGGTCCCGGCCTTCCTGTGGGGCGTGGCCTTCGCCAACATCGTGGCGGGGGTGCCGATCGACGCCGACAAGGAGTTCACGGGCAATCTCCTCACCCTGCTCAACCCGTTCGGGCTGCTGGGCGGGCTGGTCACGATGAGCCTCTTCGCGACCCACGGCGCGCTCTTCCTGGCGCTCAAGACCGACGGCGACATCCGCCACCGGGCGCGGGCGCTGGCTCTGCGGATCGGCGCGATGGCCGCAGTGCTCGCCGTGGTCTTCCTCGTGTGGACCCAGGTCATGACCGGCACGGCGGTCTCGGCGGTCCTGTTCGTCGYCGCCGCGCTCACCCTGGTGGGCGGCCTCGTCGCCGCCCGCGCCGGCTGGGAGGGCTGGGCGTTCCTCGGCACCTTCGTCACCATCGGGCTGGCCGTGGCCGGACTGTTCGTCGGCCTCTTCCCCGACGTGATGCCGTCGTCGACGGACGCGGCGTACTCGCTGACGACCACCAACGCCGCGGCGACGTCGTACACCCTCGAGGTCATGACCTGGGTGGCCGTGATCTTCACCCCGATCGTGCTGCTCTACCAGTCGTGGACGTACTGGGTGTTCCGCAAGCGGATCGCGGTCCACCACATCCCCGCCTCGACGGCGACGGCGAGCCACTGACGATGCGCCCGCTGGACCCCGAGGTCCTGCCCCACCTGCTGCCGGCCCGCCGGCCGCTGGCAGTCGCGGTCGGCACCGGCGTGGCGGGCGGGGTGCTGACCCTCGCGCAGGCGTGGGCGATCGGCGCCCTGGTCGTGCGGCTGGTCACCGACCCCGCGGGCACCGGCTGGCACCCTGCGGCGCTGGCACTGCTCGTGGTCGTCGCGCTGCGGGCGCTCGTCGAGCACGTCACCGACCTGGCGTCGGCCCGGGCCGCCGCGCGCGTGTCGACCACGCTGCGACGCCGCCTGCTGGACGCGGCCACCGCGCGGCCCGGTCGCGACGGCCCCGAGCCGGACGCCGTGGTGCTGCTGGCCACCCGCGGCGCCACCAGCGTCGAGCCGTACGTCACCCGCTACCTGCCGGCCCTCGTCCTCGCGGCCGTCCTGCCTCCCCTGACGGTGGCCGCGATCTGGTGGCTGGACTGGTTGTCCGGCCTCATCGTGCTGCTCACCCTGCCCCTGGTGCCGGTCTTCGCCGCCCTGGTCGGGATGACCACCCGCGACCGCGCCGCGCTCCAGTGGCGGGAGCTGGGCGTGCTGTCGGGACACTTCCTCGACGTGGTGCGTGGACTCCCCACCCTGGTCGCACACCGCCGCGCGGAGGCGCAGGTCGCCCGGATCGGCGCCGTCACCGAGCGCTACCGCCGCGCCACGGTGGACACCCTGCGAGTGGCCTTCGCCTCCTCCAGCGTCCTCGAGCTGGTCGCCACCCTGTCCGTCGCCCTGGTGGCGGTGTGCGTGGGCCTGCGGCTGGCCGCCGCGGGGATCGGCTTCGAGACGGCCCTGGTCGTGCTGCTCCTCGCCCCCGAGGCCTACTGGCCGCTGCGGCGGGTGGGTGCCGAGTTCCATGCGGCCGCCGAGGGCACCGCCGCCCTCGCCGGGGCCGGCCGGGCGCTGGCCGCCCTGGAGGCCGGCACGGCGGGCACCACGGTCCCGACCTCGACCCGGCTGTCCCTCGCGGATTTCGCCCCCGGTCACCCCGGCTCCGCGCAGGCCCTGACCCGCCCGCTGGTCGTCGACCTCCCCGAGCACGGTCTCGTCGCGGTTGCCGGGCCGAGCGGGTGCGGCAAGTCCACCCTCCTGCAGACCCTGCGCGGTGAGCTCCCGGCGTACGACGGGCGGGTGGTCGTGGGCGGCGTGGACCTGCTCGACGTGGACCCGGACTGGTGGCGGCGCCAGGTCGCCTGGCTCCCCCAGCGGCCGTGGCTGGCGGCCGGCACGGTCCGCGACAACCTGCTCCTCGGCGACCCCGCGGCGACCGACGACCAGCTGTGGCGGGCGCTGGCCGCGCTCGGGATGACCGACGCCGTGGCCGCCCACCCCGACGGGCTGGCCCGTCGCCTCGGTGAGGACGGTGCCGGGCTCTCCGCCGGGCAGCGTGCCCGGCTCGCGATGGCCCGGGTGCTGCTCGCCGACCGGCCGGTGGTGCTGCTCGACGAGCCGACCGCCCACCTCGACGAGGCCACCGAGCAGGCC
>NZ_JBFUMD010000225.1:0-6017 GCF_054049555.1 Nocardioides sp. P5_C9_2 | reverse complement strand
GGACTCGACGTCGAAGTACGACGGGCGCGCGCCCTCGACCTCCTCGACCAGCAGCAGCTCGAAGGAGGCGTCGGCGGCCTCGAAGGTGTAGCCACCCTGCTCGAGCTCCTTGACCCGCGCGGTCACCCGGGTGACCAGCTCACGGTCGCCGGACAGGTCGAAGCCCAGCTCGCGGCCCTTGAGCTCGATGGAGGCCCGGCCGRCCATGTCCGAGACGAGCAGCCGCATGTCGTTGCCGACGCCCGTCGGGTCCATGTGCTGGTAGAGGTCGGGGTCGACCTTGATCGCCGAGGCGTGCAGACCGGCCTTGTGGGCGAAGGCGGAAGTGCCGACGTACGGCTGGCGGGAGGCAGGCGGGACGTTGGTGACCTCGGCGACGGCGTGCGCGATCCGGGTGGCCTCGCCGAGGAGCCCGGCCGGGAGGACCTGCCGGTCCAGCTTGAGCTCGAGGTTGGCGACGACCGAGACCAGGTCGGCGTTGCCGGTGCGCTCGCCGTACCCGTTGATCGTGCCCTGCACGTGGGTGGCCCCGGCGTCGACGGCGGCCAGGGTGTTGGCCACCGCGCAGCCGGTGTCGTTGTGGCAGTGGATGCCGACCCGGGCACCGGTGGTCTCGATGACGTCGTGCACGACGTCGCCCACCCAGTCGGGCAGCATGCCGCCGTTGGTGTCGCACAGCGCCACGACCTCGGCACCGGCCTCGGCGGCGGTGCGCAGCACCTCGAGGGCGTAGTCGCGGTTGGAACGGTAGCCGTCGAAGAAGTGCTCGGCGTCCAGGAAGACCGTCTGCCCGTTCTCGCGCAGGTGCGCGATGGTGTCGCGGACCATCGCGAGGTTCTCCTCGAGCGTCGTGCGCAGCGCGAGCTCCACGTGGCGCTCGTGCGACTTGGCGACCAATGTGACGACCGAGGCCCCGCTCTCGCGCAGGGCGGCGACCAACGGGTCGTCGGCCGCCGCGACGCCGGCGCGTCGGGTCGCCCCGAACGCCGCGAGCCGGGCGTGCCGCAGGTCGAGCTCCCGAGAGGCGCGACGGAAGAACTCGGTGTCCTTGGGGTTGGCGCCCGGCCACCCGCCCTCGATGTAGCCCACGCCCAGGCCGTCGAGCTGACGGGCGATCGTCAGCTTGTCGGCGACGGAGAGGTTGAGACCCTCCTGCTGCGCGCCGTCGCGCAGCGTGGTGTCGTAGACGTGGAAGGAGCCCTGCAGGTCCATCGGTCTCATCTCTCGCGTGTCTGTCGGTGGGGGCGTCGATCGGGATCCGGGTACAAAAAAACCTCCCGGGGTGCAGGAGGTCGGCGCGGCGGGGAGTCCCGTCGCGCTAGGAAATGATGATCGTGCTCGTCGTCACACCCCCACTGTGCCACGGTCCGGAGGCAGGTCCCTGCGGCGTCTCGCGATCCGGCCCGCGGCCACCGGACGGCCGAGGCGACTAGAGCCAGCTCGGCAGGCTGACGCCGGCGAAGGGCCGGTCGGTCGCGGGCGCCCACTCGGTGCCGCTGGTGGTCACGGTGGCCGCGAGGCCCGTCGCCGCTGCCACCAGCACCACCGTGGCGAGGAACCACGCGACGCCGCGCGCCGCGACGGGGTGGCTGATCCGTTGCACCGGGCCGCGCAGGCGCGAGCTCCCCGGCCCCCACCACAGGGCGAGCGCGAGCACCACGCCGATGCCGCCCAGGCTGGGCGTCAGCGACAACCCGGCGGCGAAGCACAGCAGGGCGGCCGCCAGCGCGAGTCCGAGGCTCCAGGTCACCAGGAGGAGCACGCCGGGCACCGCCGCCAGCGCGTGCCACGGGGTGGCGACCAGCAGCTGCGGGGCGTCGTACCACTTGGCGCCCCGCACCTGGCGGCGCGCGCCCGCCGCGCTGCCGGCCAGCGAGCCGCTGCGCAGGAGCCAGACGACCACCGCCAGCAGGAGCGTCGTGACGTACGGCGCGACCGCGACGCCGGCGCCCACCACCGCGGCCCCCGCGAGGACGAGCACGGACCGTCGCAAGCGTTCGAGGCCGCCGACGCGCTGCGGTTGCGGCCAGGGGTACGCCGTGCCGGCACCGGGCTCCCGGACCGTCTCGGTGTCACCGTCCTCGGGCAGCACGCGGGTCGACCGGGCGTACGGGTCGAACCCACGCCGGCCGGGCTCGTCCCCGGCCGGTGGAGGTCCGCCGTCGGCACCTCGGTCGACCACCTCGGTCGTGTCGTGGGCCGGCGCCAGGGAGGCGACTGCCATCGGCACGGTGAACGGGTCCGGCTCGCGGCTCACCGGGGCGGGCGCCAACCGGGTGAGCCAGTGGCGCAGCTCCGGGAGCGACGGACGGCGGGCGGGATCGGGGTCGAGGGCCTCCTCGATCGCCGGTCGCAGCACCGGGTCGAGGTCGGTCAGGTCGTGCTCGCCGCGGCGGACGCGGTCCATCACCGCCACCGACGGCCCCCGGCCGAAGGGCGGACGGCCGGTGCCGGCGAAGGCCACGGTCGCCGCCCAGGAGTGCACGTCGGACGCGGCGGTGGCGTCGTCGCCGTGCAGGATCTCGGGGGCGAGGTAGCCGGGGGTGCCGAGCAGCCAGCCGGTGTGGGTGAGCTTGGGGTCGTCGGCCACGCGGGCGAGTCCGAAGTCGATGAGGATCGGGGTGCGGCCCTCCATGAGCACGTTGGAGGGCTTGATGTCGCGGTGCAGCACCCCCACGTCGTGCACCGCGGCCAGCGCCTCGGCCAGGCAGCTCGCGGCCCACACGAGGTCCGCCCCGGTGAGCGGCCCCTCCTCGTGCACGTGGTCGTGCAGGGAGAGCCCGGGCACGTAGCGGGTCGCCACGAACGGGATGTCGCCCCACGGGTCGGCATCGACGATCTCGGCGACCCGGCGGTTCCTGATGCGGCTGAGGCTGTTGACCTCCCGCGCGAGCCGGTGGCGTGCCTCGTCGTCGCCGACGATGTGCGGTCGCAGCACCTTGAGCGCCACCCGCTCCCCGCCGGGACGTCGGGCCAGGTGCACGACGCCCATGCCGCCCTCGCCCAGGCGCGTCAGCAGCTCGTAGCCGCCGACCCGCAGTCCGGGGGGCGCCTGCTCGGGACGGGACGTGGTCACGCAGGGAGATTACCCGGGGTCGGCCCCGCGACCCGGCATGTCGGGACCTCTGGGTCCGGGCTCGGGCCCCCGGCCGTCGACGACCGTCCCGTGCCCGCTCGTGAGCTGACGGGCGAGCAGCGCGTGGCTGCCGAGCTGGGTGAGCGGCGTGCTGAGGAGCCGGAGCCGGTCGCCGTGGCCAGCGGCGGCCGCGCCCTCGGACGCCCAGTCCGCGTGCGTGCGCCGTACGCCGCCCGGACCCGGCAGCGGGCCGCGCACGGGCAGCACCGTGGCCAGCGTCTCGGGCGTCACGCCGTCGACCCGACGGCTGGTCGTCGTGKGGTCATCGGCCAGGACGTCCTCGCCGGCCGACAGGAGCGCCTCGAACGTCATCACCCGCCGGTCGGGGTAGTCGCCGTCGAACTGCACCACCCTGCGCACCGTACGGATGTCGCCCCGCACCCGGCGCAGCTTGTCGACCTGCGCCACGTCCTCGGCGAGGACGGCCACCGCACCCGACCCGTCGACGAGCCGCGCGACCTCCCGCGCCGTGCTGCCCGGGTGGACGGCCACCGTGGCGGCGCCGGCGCACAGCACCGCGAGGTGGCCCACCACCCAGTCGACCCGGGTCCGGGACAGGATCGCGACCCGGTCCCCCGGCTCGACACCCAGGCCGACGAGCCCGGCGGCCAGCGTCTCGACGAGGGCGCGGGCCTGCGACCAGGAGACGTCCTCCCAGGCCCGCTCCCGGCCACCCAGCGGGTGGCGATAGGCCAGGGCGTCGGGCGAGGTCGCCGCCCGGACCCACAGCAGGCGAGCGAGCGTCGTCCCCGCCTCGTCCATGTGGTGCCCCCTCGCGCCCCCCGGCACGGTCCGCGGACCGGGTCGTCAGCAGACCTGGTGCATCCAGCCGAACGTGTCGTCGGCCCGGCCGAGCTGGATGTCGACCAGGGCGGTGCGGATGCGCATCGTCAGGTCGGTCGACGCCGGGGCCGGCGCCTCGCCACCGTCCCACTTGAGGGACCCCACGGGCGTGACCACGGCCGCGGTGCCGCAGGCGAAGATCTCGACGATGTCGCCGCTGGCGACGCCGTCGCGCCACTCGTCGATGGAGAACCGGCGCTCCTCGACCTGGTGGCCCAGCTTGCCGGCCAGCTCGATGATCGAGGCCCGGGTGATGCCCTCGAGGATCGTGCCCGTCGCGGGGGTGACGATCCGGCCGTCGGCGTGGACGAAGTACAGGTTCATGCCACCGAGCTCCTCGACGTACCTGCCCTCCTGGGCGTCGAGGAACACGACCTGGTCGCACCCCTGGGCGGTGGCCTGCTGCTGGGCGACGAGCGAGCTGGCGTAGTTGCCGCCGGTCTTCGCCGCACCCATGCCGCCGCGGCCGGCGCGGGTGTAGTCCTCGGTGAGCCACAGGGTGACCGGCCTGACGCCGCCCTTGAAGTAGGCGCCGGCCGGGGAGGCGATGACCATGAAGGTCACGTGCTGCGCGGGCCGGACGCCGAGGAACACCTCCGAGGCGAACATGAACGGCCGCAGGTAGAGGCTCTTCTCGCCCCCGTCGGGGTTGTCGGGGACCCACCGCTGGTCGACGGTCACCAGCGCGTCCACCGCGGCGACGAAGTCGTCGGGGTCGAGCACCGGGAAGGCCAGCCGCTCGCTGGAGCGCGCCATCCGCTTGGCGTTCTCCTCGGGCCGAAAGGTCCAGACCGTGCCGTCCGGGTGGCGGTAGGCCTTCATGCCCTCGAAGGTCTCCTGCGCGTAGTGCAGGACCGCGGTCGCCGGGTCGAGGGTGAGCGGGCCGTACGGCGTGACCCGGGCCGCGTGCCAGCCCCGGTCGGGCGTCCACTCGGCCGTGAACATGTGGTCGGTGAAGTGCGTGCCGAAGCCCGGGCTGGTGAGGATCTCGGCCAGCCGGGCGTCGTCGACGGGCCGGTCGGTGGCGGTCGTGCTGATGTCCATGGCGTCRGGCTAGCGGCACGGCTCAGAGTCGGGCCGCGACGGCGTCGCCGACCTCACTGGTACGTCGCGTGCTGCCGGGAGCGCGCTCGGCCAGGTCGGCCAGCACTGCCGCCTCGACGGCTGCCGCGGCCTCGGGGTGTCCGAGGTGGTCCAGCAGCAGCGACGTCGAGAGGATGGCGGCGGTGGGGTCGGCCTTCTGCTGCCCGGCGATGTCGGGCGCCGAGCCGTGGACGGGCTCGAACATCGACGGCGCGGTCCGGTCGGGGTTGACGTTGCCGGAGGCGGCCAGCCCGATGCCGCCCGTGATGGCGGCGGCCAGGTCGGTGATGATGTCGCCGAAGAGGTTGTCGGTGACGATTACGTCGAAGCGGCTCGGGTCGACCGTCATGTGGATCATCGCGGCGTCGATGTGCATGTAGTCGGTGGTCACGTCGGGGAACTCGGCGGAGACCTGGTCGAAGATCCGCCACCACACCGAGCCGGCGTGGACGAGCACGTTGGTCTTGTGGACCAGGGTGAGGTGCCGACGCGGGCGGCGCTGCGCGCGGGCGAAGGCGTCGCGGACGACGCGCTCCACGCCGTACGCCGTGTTGACGCTGACCTCGGTGGCGACCTCGGCCGGGGTGCCGACCCGCAGGGCACCGCCGTTGCCCGTGTAGGGGCCCTCGGTGCCCTCGCGGACGACCACGAAGTCGACCTCGCCGGGCGCGGCGAGCGGGCTGGGTGTGCCCGGGAAGAGCCGCGACGGGCGCAGGTTGACGTAGTGGTCGAGCTCGAAGCGCAGCCTGAGCAGCAGGCCGCGCTCGAGGATGCCGGGCGGCAGGTTCGGGTCGTTGGGCCTCCCGCCCACGGCGCCCAGCAGGATCGCGTCGTGCTCGCGGATCTCCGCGAGGACGGCGTCGGGCAGCACCTCACCGGTGGCGAGGTAGTTCTCCGCCCCCAGCGAGTAGTGCGTCTGCTCGAACTTCACCGGCACGTCGACCGCCTCGAGGAC